>CALUTX010000176.1 GCA_944323815.1 uncultured Parabacteroides sp.
ATACCGGAACCGGTGGCGGTTCTGAGGAAGGCTCCGGAGAAGAAGAGGAAGAACGTCCCGGCGGATTATAATCTTCCTACTCTACAATAAAAAAGAGAGTGATCATCACTCTCTTTTTTATTGCATAAGCAGAATCAATTCATCTTTTGTAAAGTTACATACCGCAAACATAACTCCAGCATCCGGCATCATGATTAGAACACAGTGTTCTGAAGGTTTATCTCCTCTGGCATCTAAAACTAAAATCTTGTCTTCTCCTTTTTCGTCTGTGCATTCATATTCAAATCCTCCTTCTCCATTTTTATTTTTGTTACGTATCAGAAAAACATCTTTTTTTTCGGGGAAATTAAGTTTCAGAGTGATTTTATTGTTATCTAAGTCAAATATGACAGAAGCACCTCTCCCTGTTACTAATTGTGAACTTTCTGCTGCCCATTGAGTATTGACAGCAACATGTGCAAGATTAAGGACATACACATAAGTATAATTTTGAGTGGTTATTTGTGCTTTCATCTCAAACAAAGAACAACACAAATACATCAATAATAATAATCCAATTTTTCTCATCATCTAATCTAACAATTTTCTAAAAGAGTTTAAGTTATTCTCAAAACTAATCTTCGGATAATACATATTTACATCCAGCAGATACCTTAGTGTCGAAAAATCATTTTCCTGCAAAGCTTTTATTAAGCGTACAAATTTAGTCGCTAACCCTTCTACTGATTGAGCGCCTAAAGCTACATTACATTTAATTTCATACTTACTAATATCTCCGATGTTTACAAAAGCATAAAAAACATCCCCCTTTTCTAACTCGTAAAAATCTTCTTGAATAGGGAGATAGATTGACATTTCATACCAAAAGTTATTTTTGAACTGAATTTTACAAACAGAATTGTTTTCTCCAACTATTTCTATATTATCTATGGTACCAACCAAGACCGTTAAATCATTTTTCTCTGCCATAGTATTTATATACTTCTTCAGAGTTAACGGATTATCTTCCAGTGTTTGTAAAAAATCAGATGCCGAGATAATATTTGCTCTAATTTTTTCTGCTATTGTTTCGACTTCATCTCCTTTTTTATCCTGAATTAAACGATTTGTTCCGTATTCTGATTGAGCCTTGAGTTGAACAAAAGAGAAAAAAACAATCGTAAAAATAAGATACTTCATAATTATCATTTTCCAACAGCTATACCTATTCTATTATTTTTTTCAGTAAAATGAACACCTGCGTGAATTAAATGCGGTTTCTTTTTCTCCCAAAAAACAGATCTTTGTCCGTCTTTTTCTTCTATGGATAATTGAGTATACCCTCTTTTTTTCATTTCTCCACAAGTTATATCAAAAATTTCTTTTCCTTTATCTTTCAATTTCCCTTCAGGTATGAAATATAAATGAAATGTTTCAGGAATGGCATTTGCATTGTAGCTATAACTACTTATTTCGTTTTCCCAGTGTCCACCTCCCCAATATGATTCTTTCCACTTCTTTTCGTATTGTGGTATAATGAGTGGTAATTTATATTCCGCGTTTATCCCTACTTCAAAATATTCATAACCTGAAAAGAAGTGATATAAGACCTTTTCGTTTTCGATATCGGAAACTTTGTATTCTTTATCGTACAGATTTGCAAATTCTTCAGGGGTTGTTTGGTAGGTCATTTTATCGATGGTTCCGTCATCGTTGAGAAGTTTCATTACATTGTTTACCTCTGCTTGTATGTCTACATAATCACTTTCAATATCGGTATTATAACTTCCTTCAAAACGAATTTGAGAAATTACTGTTTTTAATTTTACTTCTTTTCCTTTTTTATCAATAAGTACCCATTCCTTATCATCTTGTGCATATGTATATTTGTTATTTCCGACAAAAAAATAAATGTCTTCGTATTCGGGTTCTAACAAGATTTCTCCTTCCAAGTTTAATAGTCCCCATTTCCCTTTCTCTGAAAATACAAGGACATTTTTACATAAGTACAAGTCGGTGTATTTTGCCCGAATTGCTATGTCACCTTTCTTATCTATTAATCCCCATTCCCCGTTTGGACTTTTAAAAGGTGCATAACCATTTTCAAACAGACCAATAGTAGCATATTTAGAAGACGCTTTAATAATTTTCTCTCCTTTCATGTTTAAAACCCCAGAAGATATTTCCCAGTTCTTATTTGTCTCGGTATAGGTTAACAAATTTTCGTTCATTTGTCCTATATATGAATAATCCGGGTTGACTTTGAAATAATTTTTACCATTTCTGTCTATTAAGAATGCTTCTTTGTTATCTCCATGCTTTTGGGCTACATAAGCTACATTGTTATAAAATTCTCCTGCATCATCGTATATTGGCTCAATGATAACTTTACCTTTTGTATTAATGTAGCCATATTTACCAGAAGCAGTTTTAAATCGAGCTCTACCTTCATGAAAGTCCGATACAGATTTAACGGCTTCATCTTTGTATTTATCAAAGACAAATGCGACAGTTCCATCTGAACGAATAAAACTGATGGGTTGATCTTTTTCTACAACAGGTGCTAATCCATCATGAAAATGCCCAACATCCACATATTCTTTTCCTATTTTTTTGAATTTCTTTTCCGCTGTATAGAACTCATAAAGATTATTATCATTACGGACATAAAAACGTCCTTCTGTTACGCATGAAGGTTGATTTTGAAATTCATTTTCAATGATAGGATTCCCTTTCCAATCAATTAATCCCCATCGTTCATCTTCTCCGCTTTTAAAAGGTAGGTGAGTGACTGTGTTTTCTTCTTGTTGGTTACAACTTAACAACACAACAAATAAGTAGCATAACAAAGTGAATAGTCCTGTTCGTTTCATATTCTCATATTTTTTCCTCTCTGTCCCCTTCGATTGGCATTTATAAAAAGAAAGCGTGAGGACCATCGTCTATCATTGTTCTGAGGCTCTGGACTGCCCACCACGCAATAATAGAAAATAGTCCTACGCTTTATGCATGTATATAGTTCATTCCTCTCGAAATGAATATATAACAAACAACAGCGTAGGAGCCATTTACCTATTATCTTGCGCGGTTGAAATTGTCCAGATTTCAGAACAAGATAATATCGAAACGCTTCTACGTTTATTTTCCAAGATGTCGCTACAAAGGTCGATATTTTATATCAAAGAATCAATCTTTATACAAAAAAATTAAACATAAATCATGTTTATCTGGCTTTATCTGGCATCAAAGACGAAATGAATATCAATATAAATATTCGTATTAAAATGTGTATTGAGTAACCATTTAAAGGATATGAATATATATATATATTAAGGTATATCTATATTCTCAAATAAATGGTTCTTATAAATATGATGATTTGTAAAAGTGGCAAATTGCTATCCGTTTTTCTTGGAAAAACGGCAAATAGTACTTATTTTTGCTTGGAAAAATGGCAAATGGGCTATGTTGAAGCGGAAAATAGATAACTATATCAAACAGTTTTATGCAAATACGCGTAATGCATTGTTGGTTACCGGAGCACGGCAGACGGGAAAAACTTATTCGATACGGGAGTTCGGTAAATCATTTAAAAGTTTTGTGGAGATTAACTTCGTCGAAATGCCGGAAGCTGTGGATGCATTCAAAGGGGCAAAGAGCTGTGAAGATATTTTGCTTCGTTTGTCACTGCTTACCCGTGTACCACTTATCGAGGGGGAAACACTTATCTTTTTTGATGAAGTACAGAAATGTCCGGACATCGTGACGGCAATCAAGTTTTTAGTGGACGACGGGAGGTATCGCTATATATTGAGTGGTTCGTTATTAGGGGTAGAGTTGAGAGACTTACGGTCGGAACCGGTTGGTTATATGGGGGTTAAAGAGATGTTTCCGCTCGATTTTGAAGAGTTTGTTTCATGTGTAGGGATTCCTGAAAAGGTGATTGATGCATTACGGGATGCGTGGATGGAACGGAAAAGTGTGGATAGTTTTCTTCATGCCAAGCTGATGGAACTGTTTCGCCTTTATCTGGTTGTCGGCGGGATGCCGGCGGCAGTGGATAAATACATAGAAAGCAATAACTTGCAGGAGGTGATGGCTATTCAGCAAGATATTATCCGCTTATATAAACGGGATATTGCCCAATATGATCCGGATAACAAATTATACATTGAGGATATATTCAATTTGATTCCGCCTGAGTTAAATGCGAAGAACAAGCGTTTTATTTTAAAACGGCTGAATGAGAATGCCAAGTTTGACCGTTACCAAAATAGTTTTCTGTGGTTGAAAAATGCAGGAGTGGCATTGCCTGTCTATAATGTGGAAGAACCTAAAGTGCCTTTGTTGTTGGCTCGCTCGAGAAACCTGTTCAAACTTTTCCAAAGTGATGTCGGTCTGTTGGCAGCACAATATGCAGAAGGTATCCAACTGCAAATTATTACGGGGAGCAAAGCGATTAACTTTGGGGCTGTTTATGAGAATGTAGTCGTACAGGAATTGGTGGCACATGGCATAGAACCTTATTATTATAATAGCAAAAAGCGTGGTGAGTTGGATTTTGTCATCGAGTTAGGCGGAAAGGTCTTGCCCATAGAGGTCAAGTCGGGAAAAGATTATGAAGTGCACCGTGCTCTTTCAAATATGATGGATTGCGGCGAGTATGACCTTCCTGAGGCTGTTATCTTTACCAATGATAATTTACGTGTGGAAGGCAAATATGTTTATGTACCTATTTATATGGTCATGTTTTTAGAGAGACGGAATGATGCTCCTGTGTTTTATAAAGTAGATTTATCGATGTTGCATTGATAGATGAAAACCCCTTTCACTCCCCCTTCAACCGCATGACCGTAATCGAATTGGGGGGGAAGATATACACTTTGTCGACGCCGATGGGGAAGGTGAAGTTTTTTGTTTCGGGGACGATGGCGTCGGGGGTATCGTAGGTGTTGTGTGCTTCGGGGGAGGCGCAGAGTTGGATGACTTCTGCGGAGTTGGAAACGTTCAGCCCTTGTAGATTGAGTGCCGTGCGTTCTTCGTGGTGGGTGGTATTGACTACTTTCAGAATGATTTCCTCGCGTTCTTTGTCGAATGCGGTTGTTGCGACCAAAGAGGGAAGGGGGCGGAGGGCGGCTTCGTGCACAAGCGTGTCATTCACATAACAGTGGATGCGTTCATCTTGGCAGGAGATTTTCACCCGATACCATGCTTTGCTTTGAAACGGAAAATCGACGGGCGTCCGAAGGGTGTCGCGTACGCCGCCAGCTTGCCGGAAAAGCTCGCAGGTTCCGGCACCGATTGTCAGACCGATATAATCACTTTGTTCACCGGGCAGCCCATTGTCGCGCACCCGTAGTTGGATTTGTCCGCTCCCCTTTGTCCGGCGGATGTTTGCCGAGAAGGTATAATTATAGGAAGCCGAGTCGCCCAATAAGAGATAGTTCCATCGGTTGGGAACTGGCGTGAGCGTTCCTTGCTTGATTTCCCAGTTGCCGCTGACCACTTGTCCATCTGTTACCGGACGATTGTCTATTTGTACGTCCGTAAATTCGTAACTATTATCAAACATGTAGATACCCGCATGGCCGGGAAGCACTTGCGGTTTGTTATAGGTCTGTACCTCTGTTTTTAAGACTTCATCCCCTCGGTTGTTGCTGTACATTTGCCATAAATAGTAGCTGGGTGAAAGTACCGTCTTGTCTCCATCAAAAGCGATGAGAGGCTGACGGACCAATGGATATTGCGTATTCCCGACAACCGGCGCGTAAGCCAGTCCTCTGACCACCTCCTGCCCGTTTTCCACTCCGGTAAGAAAGCAGGCTTCGCTGATGGCGGCTTGCATCGTTCCCGCAATTGCTCCGTCGGTCAAACCAAATTCGCCGATAAAAGCAGAAGGAATGCGTTGGGACAGACTTGTGGGGATAAAGCGGTTGTGATTGGCAATCAAATAGGGTTCGGTCGAGTGGAAATGAGCGTCTGCCCATTCCCGGCGCGGCATGTCGCGAAGCCGCGAACTGCTGATGACAGTCACGTCGGGATAAATCTCCCGAATGGCTTCTTTGAAGAGCTTGAAGCGTTTGGCATATTCCTGCCCGTAGTT
>CALUTX010000177.1 GCA_944323815.1 uncultured Parabacteroides sp.
GGCCAAGATACGGCAGACCATCGAAACCGTGCGCGGCAACCGTTTCGCTACGATAACCTCCCTCACGGTCAAGGGCTATGCTTCGCCCGAAGGCAGCTATGCGGCAAACGCCCGGCTGGCGGAGGGGCGCGCGAAAGCATTGCTCGACTACGTGCAGGGGCTTTATGACTTCGGCACTGCTGCGACGCGTGTCTCTTCCGTTCCCGAAGACTGGGAAGGGCTGGAGCGGGCGGTTGAGGCCGGCTCGCTGCCCGACCGCGACGCGCTGCTTGCCATCATCCGCGCCGACGAACCGGCGGACTTCGATGCCCGCGAGTGGAAGCTCAAGCAGCTGAACGGCGGCGCCTCCTATAAGCAGTTGTTGCGCGACGTCTATCCCTCGCTGCGCCATTCGGATTACGAGGTGGGCTACACCGTGCGCAGCTTCTCGGTCGAAGAGGCACGCGAACTCATCTTCACCGACCCGTCGCAACTGAGCTTGGACGAGATGTTCCGCGTGGCGCAGACCTACGAGGTCGGCAGCCCGCAGTATAATGAAGTGTTTGAAGTCGCCGTGCGCATCTATCCGGACGACCCCGTCTCGAACCTCAACGCGGCGGTCACCGCCATCAACGCGAAGCTCTTCGACAAGGCGCGCCACTACCTGCGTCGGGCGGCTGATACGCCCGAACGCCAATTAGCCGAAGCCGCGCTCCAAATACACGGAGGGAAACTCGACGAAGCCCGAACCCTTTTGGAGCCGCTCACCGACACCCGCGTCGCTGAAGCAGCCCGCGAGAACCTGCGGCAGATAGAAGAGGCTGAAGAAGCTAACAAGTAATAACAATTTAAATAAAGAAAGAACATGAAGAAAAATGTATGGACATGGATGCTCGCAGCCGGCATGGTTTTGGCTGGTTGTAGCGACGATTTGGACGAAAATGGGGGAGGAAATGATAACGGCTTGACCGGTGAAACAGGCTATATCAAGATTGCGTTGAATCTACCGAGTACGTCGGGGAATAATTTCCGGGCAGCGAGTGATAACGAAAATGATGACTTTGATGATGGAATTGAAGCGGAATATAAGGTAAACGATGTTTTGCTTGCTTTGTTTTATGGTTCTTCAGAATCAGAAGCTACTTTAACTTACGCGATTGATGTGACTCCTTCTGTTTTAGGGAATCCAAACAACGCAAATGTAACCAAGTATGTGTCTACTGTACAGGAAATCCCAGATCCGGGAACGTCTAAAGTTTTTGCATTAGCAATTGTCAATGGGAAAGAGAGTGGTTACTTTGGTATAAGTGATAATCAATTACAATATACAAACTCATCAAAGGGAACTCTTTCAGCATTAGCTACTACTACCAAACTTTCTGATTTCTATAATGCGACAACTGGTGTGATGGATGTTTCTTTAGAGAAGATAGCATCTACACAAAGCAATGAAAACTTTTTGATGTTGAATGCACCGGTTAGTAGTAAGGCGGCTATTGAAACAGCAATGGGAGATGACCATAGAGTGACAACTTTGGTCGAGCTACAAGTATATGACGACGAAAACACGGCAGAAGGTGAAGATCCGGATAATATTTATGTGGAGCGTGTCGTAGCCAAAGTAACAGTAAACGTGACTGGTGAGCAAGGAAGTTCTTCAACAGATAACACGCTTACGGTAGAAGGCGGAGAAGATAGTAATTACGCGGGTGCCACTGTGAAGTTTGAAAAATGGGAATTACAGACGACAAATAAAAAAATGTATCCAGTGCGCAATGTTTATGCGACAAGTACAGAATCAATGCCAACGAGTAGCCCTGCTTGGGATACTTGGGATGATTATTATGTAAATAATGAAAAGAATCGTTTCTATGGCGAAGTTTCTGATCCGTATCGTGTTTATTGGGGCATTGACCCGAACTATTTCTCACAAATCAAAAGTTCGGATGAAACCACAGGCAGTACATTAGCAGACAACTTCACAATCTATTCTAGTGACGATAGCAACATATCATGGAATAACATGGGGGCGAATGATTATTGCGCGGAGAACACAACAACAGCAGCCAATATGTATACAAATAATCTGACCTCCGTTTTGTTGAAAGCAACCTTTACTTTGAAGGAGGCAGACGAGAGTAGCGATTTCTTCCTGTACGGAGGAACTTCTTATATTTCTGATGAAGAAACATTCTTGGCTTATTTGAATAATAATTTGGCGGATAAATTGGGGAACAAACAGCTGGCTTTGCAAGATAATTTGACCAGTGGAATGAATATCTCAAAAGATGATGACAGCGAGAATGCAAAAAAATTGAGCGACTTGTTTAAATTAGTAGACAAAAGCGGAACAGCAGGAACCTCTACTTTAGCAGAACCTGAGGATGAGGAGGTAACGTTGGATACACTTGCCGATGCTATTTGGGAACTCTGCGGTGACAACATCAAATATTACAATAAGGGAGTTACTTATTATTATACATCGGTAATTAAACACTTCGGTGACGATCCTACAGCGTATAAAGAGAGTGAAGAATCTGCTGGCTCCTATGACGAGGAAAAACATTTGGGACGTTATGGCGTGCTTCGTAATAACTGGTACGAATTGAATATCACGAGTGTAAGCGGACCGGGAGAACCTGAAATTCCGGAACCGGAAGATCCTGATCGTCCTGACGGAACGCATAGTTTCATCAACGCTCAAATCAACATCCTCTCGTGGGCAAAACGCACGCAGGACGTTGAACTATAAACTTACGGGTGTCGTACCTTATCGCGTATGACAATCGTAACCGGTAACTTACGCTACCCGTAACTGGTAAGTTACGAGTAGCGTAAGTAAAAACCACCCCATTCGCTTTGGCCGGCGGGTGGGGAACAAAGAAGCAATATAAACGTAGAGATAAAAAATGAAAAAGAAACTGATGGTTCTGTTCGGGTGCCTGCTGATGGCGGGCGGATGGACGGCATGTGAATATATCCATGACGACCTCTCGCCTTGTCCGTGCGGGTTGAACTTGACTTTCGAGTATGACTACAACTTGCAGCGGGCGGATATGTTTGCCGACCACGTGGGCGAGGTGACCGTCTACGTCTTTGACGACACCGGCGCATTCCTCTTCTCGCAATCGGAAAGCGGCGAAACACTTCGGGAAGATGGCTACGAGATGCATCTCGAATTGTCTCCGGGTAAATACAGCTACCTTGTTTCCGCGATGCAATGCCCTTACGGCGAGGCGACGGCGGGCGAGGGGGCCGACTTTATGCGCACCGAACCGCAGCCGGGCGAACCGATGACCACTCTTTCGCATACGTTGGAGCATGGCGCGGACGGGCTGGTGCCGCACGCCGGAATGCCGCTCGACACGCTCTGGCATGGGATGAGCGCCGAGCCGGTGGAGGTTGCCCTCGACGGTATCACGCGTGACACTGTTTCGCTCGTGCGCAACACGAAGCAGATTGCCGTCGCCTTGCGTGAACTGGACGACCCGACGCGTATCGACGTGGACAACTACGACTTCCGCATCCTCGACCGTAACGCCCTGCTGCGCTGGGACAATTCGCTGGACGAGCGCGACGCCGTGGTCTATACCCCTTACGCGACCCGCAACAGCGAAGACCGTCCGACACGTGCCGGCGACAATACGCAAACGAGCATCGGGCGGATGGCACATGCCGACTTCATGACCTCGCGCCTCCTGTATCATGACACAGCGGCCGACGATGCCATTCTCTCGGTGACGAACCGCACGACAGGTAAGGAGGTGATTCGCGTCAACCTGGCGGATATGTTGAGCCGCCTGCGCACGGCAGCCGACATCTATCGCTACACGCCGCAAGAGTTCTTAGACCGGGGGCACGACTATCAGCTCACTTTCTTTCTCCGCGGTGACACGTGGGAGTATGTGAACGTGGAAATCAGCGTCCTCTCTTGGTCGAAACGCATCCAATATGAAACCATCGGGCTATAACAGAAAGGTATGAGGAAACAGGTATATATCAAACGATTGCTATTTGCCGGGCTGCTGTTCGCCGCCCTACTGCCTTCGTGCAGCCTGATTCACGACGACGACCTCGACTGCCAGCTCTACACGGAAGAGGGCGTCCCCTACGCCTACGTTTCCATCGCCCTGAACACCTCCGCCGCCACCCCCGGAACAAGGGCGGACAATCCCACCGGCGGCGAAGATGGAGACGGCGAAGAACCGGGACAGAGCTATGAGAATGAGGTGAATGATATAACGTTGTTTTTTTATGAGGCGACAAATGAGGTGACTGGGGTGAATGCAGATGCGAAAACATCGATTGTGGCGCGTCGTTCTTTGTCTGAAAATGACTTTACTTATACGCAAGGAAATGCTTGGGCATCGACGAATATTGAAGTGGAACAACTGTTGGTGAACCATAGTTACCATGTGTTGGCAGTGGTGAATGGGGGAGATAGTTACGGTGAGAACTTTACGACTTTAGGCGACTTGCAAAAAGCAATAGTAACGAAACTGTATGATTTCGAAGGTGATAAATATTCAAATTTCTTGATGGCATCTGCTGATGATGAAAAACAACTTTTACACATCACGCCAAGTAATAGCGCAACCAATCCAGCTCCAACAGAGATTGATGTCGAGCGGGTAACGGCGCGGGTGGATTATCGGGCGGTCGACCCGAACGGAGATAATGATAATGTTTATGTTTATGAAATAGAAGGTGTCGGTACCGCTAAGATTACTGGTGCGATGCTGGTGAATACGTTGAATAGCGATGCAAAAAGTTGGTTGTTGAAGCGAGTGACGAAAACGAGTCAGGCAATAGATACGGACATAATTTGGTTGGGTGATGAAACAAGTGCAGATAATGGAGCCGCCACCAATTACGTAATCGCTCCGCTCACCACGACTTTGACCGCAGACAATGCAAGTACAAATTTTTCAACAGCCAATTATTTCCCTTCTTTCAATTACGACAATGCGAATGGATGGGAACAGCTTTTTATAAAAGGAACAGAAATAACTGATTCGGGCGAAACATGGCTGCGCATCGGCTATCCGAAAGAAAACACGGTGGAGAAGGCAGACCTCCATTATACGACCGGTGTCGTCTTTCAAGCAGATTTTCTACCGACCGATTATGAAGAGGATGCTACCTTCTTTGAATGGAACGGCACGATTTATCCGACTGTGGAAGAAGCGATGCAAGCGTTTGATTTTGAAGGTTGGAAACGGATTGCAGAAACAGACCAATGGGCGAGCGTGAAAACTTGGAACGATTTGCGAAACGATATTATTGCGGGACTACACACAGGCGACCCGGCTGGATATAAGCTGTTTTTGGAAAAACAAGCGGAAGGGAAAGATGGAGATATAGAAAATAAGGACGCCCTTCGTTGGTCAAACTATATGAAAACCTATTGCCATTACGAATTAGGTACTAATGGAGAAGTAACAGTCGATACGGATAAAAACGAAGGTTCTACCCGTTCCGCCCTTGCACCCTTCGGTTTGGCGACTTATTATCAAGGTATCTGTTATTATACCTATTGGATTAAACACGCCAATGACCAGATTACAGACAATGATATGCCTTTTGCCGGAGGTGGCGTGATGGAGTACGGCATTGTACGCAACAATATCTATAAACTGAACGTGACAGGCATTACCCAATTGGGAGACCCTATACCCGGCGACCGAACATTGCAAATCAATGTCTCGGTGCGGAACTGGGAAGTGATAGAAGGGGAAAAAGAAATTGAACTGCAATGAATAGAAGAATGAAACTATACATCGGTTGGCTGGGCGTGCTGCTTGCGATGTTTGGCTGGGGGGCTTGCTCTGAAGAGGGAGGCGATACGCCCGATCCGACACCGGACGAAAACACCCTGCTTGAATCCGTCCGTTTGCGTATCGGCGCGTCCGGAACGGTTGAAACACGTAATTATGGCGGTGATGAAAACGCGGTGGAAGGCGAGTTTATCAACACGCTTCGGGTTTTTATCGTAGACGAAAGCAATACGATTGAA
>CALUTX010000178.1 GCA_944323815.1 uncultured Parabacteroides sp.
TGTCACGGTTTGTCTGATCAGCATCGGCGCTTTCCTTTTCCAGAATTATGTCATACCTGTGGCGCAGGTCAAATTTTATACACTCCTTTGGTCGATTCGCCAGAAATCGCCGGAATTGGATATTCCGGAAGGGGTTTTTTATGGCGAAATAACCGGTTATAATGTGTATGTAAGGCACAAAGACAATGAAACCGGACTGCTTCGGGATATGATGATTTATGACTATTCGAACGGCTTCGAGAATGCCAGTGTGATGGTGGCCGATTCGGGCCGCTTGAAAGCCTCTGCCGATAAAAAGTTTTTGGTGTTGTCGTTGTATAACGGAGAATCGTTCCGGAATCTGGACGACCAGTCGAAAAACAGGAGTAAAACGAAAAAGTCCGTTCCCTATCAGCGGGAAACGTTTGAGAGCCGGGATATTCTGATTGAGTTTGATGCGAACCTCTCGATGTCTGACGAGTCGTTTATGCAGAACCAGTTTTTCGGGAAGAACCTGCGCGACTTGCAAACCTCCATCGACTCGATTGGTACGCGGTTGGACAGCATCCAAGACATCAATTCGAAGAATATTTACGAAACTTCTTATAAACAGACGTTGAATAGGCGTCAGACACCGCCTGCCGGGAACAGTAAGGAAGCGGAAGAAACGCAACCCGCTACCGGCCCGGTGGATTTTGACAATCTTTATCAGGCGGAGGAACCCGGTCGGCAGGCAGCGATTCTGGCACGTGCCAAATCGAGTATCGAGAACCTGAAAGCCGATTATTTCTTTAAGGCGGCGACCGTCGGCGATGAAGCGACGAAGGTGCGCAGGCATTTGGTGGAGTGGCATAATAAGTTTACGATGTCGTTTGCCTGTCTGGTGTTTTTCTTCATCGGGGCGCCGTTGGGCGCCATTATTCGCAAAGGTGGATTGGGAACGCCTGTTGTGTTGTCAGTCATTCTGTTTATCTTTTATTACATCATAAACAATGTCGGTTCCAAGATGGCGCGTAGCGGAGTTTGGCCGGCATGGGAAGGTATGTGGTTGAGTTCGGTCGTCCTGACTTTGTTGGGGATATTTTTGACCTATAAGGCTGTAAACGATTCGGTGGTGCTGAATGCGGATACTTATCTGAATGCGTTGAAAAATCTTTTCGGCAAACGGGAAGGACGGAAGGTCGAACGAAAAGACGTGATTCTGTTTAATCCGGATTATGCAGCGACTGTATCGCGCTTGCAAGAGCTGGCGGAAGCGTGTCGGGTTTATTTGGTCGGGCATAAACGATGGATGAACTATTTCCGTTTTTGGAAGCAGGGAGGACACGACCCGGCAGTGGAACAGATTGCAGCCGAAATGGAATCCATTGTAGAGGAATTGTCGAACTCAGACCAGAATCTGGTGTTGAATAAGTTGATGGATTTCCCGATTATTGCCGGTTACGACCAAGTCATGTCCAAACAGAGCGGAAAGAGAGGCATGCTGTTTGCCCTTCTGTTCCCAATCGGTTTGCCGTTTTACTTACTGGCCACTTATCAGCGCAAACTGTTGCGCCATGACATTGAAATGGTGCAAAAGACGAGTGGGGAGTTGATGGAAATCGTAAAAAACTACAATTAAAAATCGGGTGTTCATCTAAAAACTTCTCTTAAATCGTCCCTAATACAGCGGAATACATTATCTTTGCGGACGTCGTAGCCTAAACGCGGCGATGGCCAGATGGATGAGGAAAATCAGTAGACATAGAAATATATGAGTGAATTTAAATTAAACACTATTGAAGAGGCAATCGAGGACTTTCGAGAGGGAAAATTTGTCATAGTCGTGGATGATGAAGACCGGGAGAACGAAGGGGATTTCATCATTGCGGCTGAGAAGATAACGCCTGAGAAAGTGAACTTCATGCTGAAGAATGGTCGCGGGGTGCTGTGTGCGCCGATAACGGAGGAACGCTGTCAGGAGTTGGAACTGGATATGCAGGTTGCCAACAACACCTCTTTGCTGGGGACGCCTTTTACGATTACGGTCGACAAACTGGGAGGCGGTTGCACGACGGGAGTTTCCATGTTTGACCGGGCGGAGACGATACGGGCGCTTGCCGACCCGAAGACCAAACCTTCCGACTTGGGACGTCCGGGACACATCAACCCGTTGCGGGCACGGTCGCGGGGCGTTTTGCGGCGTGCCGGACATACGGAAGCGGCTGTCGATTTGGCGCGTTTGGCTGGCCTTTACCCGGCGGGTGCGTTGATTGAGATTATCAACGACGACGGGACGATGGCGCGTTTGCCGGAATTGATGAAGGTGTCTCAGAAATTCGATATAAAGATTATTTGTATTAAAGATTTGATTGCGTATCGGTTGCGGACGGAATCAATCGTGGAGAATGGCGTGGAGGTCGATTTGCCTACCCATTACGGGCATTTCCGTCTGATTCCTTTCCGCCAGAAGAGTAACGGGCTCGAACATATCGCTTTGATAAAAGGGACCTTCGGGCCGGACGAACCGGTTTTGGTGCGGGTTCATTCCTCTTGTGCAACGGGAGATATTTTCGGCTCATTGCGGTGCGAGTGCGGCGAGCAGCTGCATAAAGCGATGGAGCGTATCGAGAAAGAGGGAAAAGGTGTAATCGTTTATTTGAATCAGGAAGGACGCGGCATTGGCTTGATGGAGAAGATAAAAGCCTATAAGTTGCAAGAGGAAGGGTTGGACACGGTCGACGCCAATCTGCATTTGGGGCATCAGGCTGACGAACGCGATTACGGAGTAGGTGCCCAAATCTTGCGGCATTTAGGCGTAACCAAAATGCGGTTGATGACGAATAATCCGGTGAAACGGGTCGGACTGGAGGCATACGGCTTGACGGTCGTGGAGAATGTTCCGATTGAGATTGCCCCGAATCCCTACAACGAGTTTTATATGCGCACGAAGAAGGAGCGCATGGGGCATGTTCTGCATAATGTCAAATAAAGTACATAAAATAGATAAACATGACACAAGTATCAGCACGTTTAGCAAGTTTGTCGCCATCTGCGACATTGGCAATGTCTCAAAAGAGCAGCGAATTGAAAGCTCAAGGAGTCGATGTGATTAATTTAAGTGTGGGAGAACCCGATTTCAATACACCGGATCATATAAAAGAAGCGGCCAAAAAGGCCATTGATGAGAACTATTCGCGTTATTCGCCTGTTGCCGGTTATCCGGCATTGCGTAATGCGATTGTCGCCAAGTTGAAGAATGAAAACGGTCTGGATTATACTGCCAACCAGATTTCGTGTGCGAATGGAGCCAAGCAGTCTGTTTGCAATACCATTCTGGTGCTGGTGAATCCGGGCGATGAAGTGATTATCCCCGCTCCTTATTGGGTGAGCTATCCGGAAATGGTGAAATTGGCAGAGGGCAAGCCGGTGATTGTTTCTGCCGGTATCGAGCAGGATTTCAAGATTACGCCTGCTCAGCTGGAGGCTGCCATTACGCCTAAGACCAAAGCGTTGATTCTCTGTTCGCCCTCCAATCCGACGGGTTCTGTTTACAGCGCGGAAGAGTTGCAAGCATTGGCAGAAGTGTTGAAGAAATATCCGGAAGTGATTGTGATTGCGGATGAGATTTATGAGCACATCAACTATATTGGCAAGCACAGCAGCATTGCGCAGATTGACGGCATGAAGGAACGGACGGTGATTGTCAACGGTGTTTCGAAAGCCTATGCGATGACCGGTTGGCGTATCGGATTCATTGCCGGTCCGGAATGGATTGTAAAAGCGGTGAATAAATTGCAAGGTCAATATACGTCTGGTCCCTGCTCCGTTTCCCAGAAAGCGGCTGAAGCCGCTTACACCGGAACGCAGGCTCCAGTAGAAGAGATGCGTCAGGCGTTTGAGCGTCGTCGGGACTTGATTGTCAAATTGGCCAAAGAGGTACCGGGATTTGAAGTGAATCAGCCGGAAGGTGCCTTTTACCTGTTCCCGAAATGCAGTTACTATTTCGGTAAGTCGGACGGGACACGCACGATTCAGAACGCGGACGACTTGGCGATGTATCTGCTGGAAGTAGGACACGTGGCTTGCGTCGGCGGAACCTCTTTCGGTGCGCCTGAATGTATTCGCATGAGTTATGCGACAAGCGATGAGAACATTGTGGAGGCAATCAAGCGAATTAAAGAGGCGTTGAGCGCATTGAAGTAAGCGAATAAACGGAATAAGAAAGCCGCCGAATCGGGACAGGAGCGAATCTTTCCCGGTTCGGCGGCTAATTTTTTCGTTGCCGAGTCGTTTTAGAGCCGGTCGGCAACTTTTTCCAAGTGCATGGAGTGAGAACCTTTTATCAATATCGTATATCCTTTCAGCGGCTCTTCGCGCAGGGCCTCCAACAGCGCTTCGGTCGTGGGATAGGTCGTGAACGTTTTCTCGGCCGCCTTTTGGAAATGTGGACCGCAAAGGCTTACGCGGTCGAACTGGGCTTGCTGCAATAGTCGGACAATCTCTTCATGTAGCCGGTCGCTTTCGGGACCTAATTCAAACATATCCCCTAAAATCACTGCTTTGGGTGCGTCCGGAAGTGCAGCGAAGTTGCTCAACGCCTCTTTCATGCTGGTCGGGTTCGCGTTGTAAGCATCGATAATCAGCGTGTTGTCGGCAGTTTGCTTGAGTTGCGAGCGGTTGTTGGTCGGCTCGTAAGCAGCGATGGCACGACTGATGCGTTCTGCCGGAATCTTGAAATAACGGCCAACGGCGACAGCAGCCAATGCGTTTTTGAGGTTGTAGCTTCCGATCAGATGTGTTTCGACAGTGTGCAGCTTCCCCTGTTGCCGCCATTCGAATGTCAGGTAAGGATGGCAAGCCGCGACTTTCCCCCAAGCAAAAGCAGATTCCGTGGAACCGTATGTCACTTGCTGAATGCCTCGTGCTCGCTCCATTAGGATGGAGTTGTCTTCGTCGATGAAAACAGTGCCGTCGATATGGCGGATGTAATCGTACAGTTCGCATTTGGTCTTGACAATGTTCTCAAACGAACCGAAACCTTCCAGATGCGCCTGCCCGACGTTGGTAATCAAGCCGTAGTTCGGGTGTACGATGTCAACCAGCTCTTTGATGTCGCCCGGATGGCTTGCCCCCATCTCGATGACGGCCATCTCATGGTCGTGGTTCAGGCGAAGCAGCGTGAGGGGAACGCCAATCTGGTTGTTGAAATTCCCTTCCGTATAAAGCAGGTTGTATTTGGTAGACAAGACGGCTGCCAAAAGTTCTTTGGTCGTTGTTTTCCCGTTCGTCCCAGTGATGGCGATGATGGGACAACCGACCGCTTTGCGATGCCGGTGTGCCAGTTGCTGCAACGTTTCGAGCACATTGTCGACCACCACCGTCCGTTCGTCCGTGTAGTAATCTGCGTTGTCAATAATCGCATAACTGCATCCGGCTTCCAACGCTTGCTTGGCGAATCGGTTCCCGTCGAATTTCTCCCCTTTCAGGGCGAAGAATATCGAGTCGTTGGGACAGTTGCGGCTATCCGTCGTGACTACCGGATGGTGGATAAACAGTTCATATAATTCAGAAATAGTCATGATCGTTTTCTTTATAAAATGCTATGAGAGTTATCGGGCGCAAAAGTAGCGATTTAATGTATGTACCGCTATTTTTCGGCGCAGAAAAAACTGCCATTAAATTTCCCAAGATTTTGCTGCGATAAGATGTTTGTGTAATTTTGCAGTTGTACTTCAAATTTGCACAAATCTTTATGGGAACAGCATATATCAACAGAGAACTGTCCGGCGTCATCAAGGAAGCGGCACGTTATTTTTCGGTCATCACGATTACCGGCCCCCGGCAGTCGGGCAAGACGACTTTGATTCGCAATGAGTTCAAGCAACTGTCGTATTATTCATTGGAGAATCTCGATGTGAGAAGTTATGCCCAAAATGACCCGGTAGCCTTTTTGAACCAGCATCCGGAAGGAATGATAC
>CALUTX010000179.1 GCA_944323815.1 uncultured Parabacteroides sp.
CCAGAAGCCGCGCCAGAATCCGCCTGCACGCCTCTTCCGGCAAACCGGCCGCCTTGAGCTTCTTCTCCACATCCTGCACGCAATGTTCGCTTGCCGAACAATAGGCAGCCGCCCGGTGCAACATTTCCGATTCGCTGGGTGTCTTCATCGCTGTTGCGCTCTTACCATCCGGTCCCTCCCCGCAAGGTCCTGATACAATTTGACATTCGTGTACCCCTCCGCTTCCAACAGCCGCACCGTGCGTTCGCCAAACGCGGCATTGATTTCGAAATACAACCGCCCGTGCTTTTTCAGCCGGTCTCTGCCGAAACGGGCAATCTGCCGGTAAAACAGCAACGGGTCTTCATTCGGGACGAACAACGCCAGATGCGGCTCATTGGCCAATACGTTCTGCTCCATCTCCTCCTTCTCCGACTCTCGGACGTAAGGCGGATTACTGACAATTACGTCCTGCATCACAGGCACCGCCTGCTTGAACTCCTCCATCTGCAATACATCCGCTTGCAGACAGGTGACAGCCACGTTATTCCGTTTCGCATTCCGCCGTGCCACCTCCAACGCCGCCTCCGAAACATCAAGCGCCGTCACGCTCGCCTCGGGCAGATGCTTTTTCAACGCGATGGCGATACACCCGCTCCCCGTCCCTATATCCAGCACCCGAATACGCGCCTTCTTGCGGTCAGGTGTCTCTGCCAGAATACGATCTACCAGCTCCTCCGTTTCCGGGCGGGGGATCAAAACAGACGGATTGACTTCGAACAACAGGCTGAAAAAATCGGCCGTACCCAATATATATTGAATCGGCTCCATCTGCCTTAGCCGTCCGACAATTTCACGAATCCGCTCCTTCTCCTCTTCCGCCAACACCTTGTCACGGCAGAACAGAAGATGATGCGGCATCAGATGGCACACCCGTTCCATGATCAAACGCGTCAGCGCACTGATTTCAGAATCCGGATACATCCCATGCAAAGACTTCCGAATGTATGAAAGCGTTTCGGTCATAAATCTGTTTTTGGGAACAAATGTACGGCTTTTTTTGCCAACAGGGAAACCTTCCAGTTTTTTCATCTTTCTTCCCAAGAAGCGATTTTTTCCCGGAGGCAATATGCTTTCGGGACTTTGGCGATGTGTTTACTTTCGAAATAAAGCGTATCTTTGCTCTATGATTATCGAAGAGAAATACATGCTCCGGTGTCTTGAGTTGGCGCGACACGGAAACGGTTATACGGCACCCAATCCGATGGTGGGGGCCGTGATTGTGCACAA
Organism: uncultured Parabacteroides sp.; assembly: GCA_944323815.1. Lineage (GTDB taxonomy): Bacteria > Bacteroidota > Bacteroidia > Bacteroidales > Tannerellaceae > Parabacteroides. The sequence goes on from CALUTX010000179.1 coordinate 1,270, forward strand.
TGGGAAAATCATCGGCGAAGGCTTCCACCGCTGTTGCGGGGAAGGACACGCCGAGGTCAACGCCATCGCATCCGTACGGGACGAATCGCTGCTGCGCGAATCGACCCTCTATGTAAGTTTGGAACCCTGTTCGCACTACGGAAAAACGCCGCCTTGCGCCGAACTGATTATCCGAAAAGGCATCCCGCGCGTCGTCGTAGGCTGTTTAGATCCTTTCCCTGAGGTGTCAGGACGAGGTATCCGCATGTTGCGCGAAGCCGGCATAGAGGTGGTGACAGGCGTCAGAGAAGAAGAGGCACGCGCGCTCAACGCCGTTTTCATGACATTCCAACAGCAGAAACGCCCCTACATCTACCTGAAATGGGCACAAAGTGCAGATGGTTTTATCGACCGCATACGGACAGACGCTTCGACGCCCCCGGTCGTTTTTTCTTCAGCCGAAACACGGCGGAGAGTTCACCGCCTACGTTCAGAAGTAGCTGCCATAATGGTCGGAACGCGCACAGCATTACTGGACGACCCGTCGCTCACGGTGCGCCATTGGGCGGGATTGTCACCTGTCCGGATCTTGCTCGACCGGTCACTGCGCGTCCCCGAAACGGCTCGGCTACTAAAAAAAACGGGACGGGCAATCATTTTCAACGACTGCCGGGCGGATTGTGACGCCCACGTGACGTATGTGCCAATCGACTTCAAGCAGGCTGTATTGCCGCAAATACTGCATTATTTGCACGAACAAAAATTGAATTCCCTGTTGGTTGAAGGCGGGGCTTGCCTGTTGAACAGTTTTTTAGAAGCCGGTTTGTGGGACGAGGCACGGGTGGAGACCGCACCCGTTACCCTGCACGAAGGGGTGAAAGCTCCCCGGATTTCCGGCATCCTAAGCGCGTCTGAGACAATAGACGGGCATCTGTTGGAAACGTGGCGAAAAAGCGAAAAAGAGGATATTCGACAGGATAATCACACTAAAATATTATAAATATTAGCCTTGGAGATACGGAAAGAAAAAAATGTTTCTACTTTTGTGCCTTTATAGGCAACAAATTAAAATTTGGATGGAAAAAAGAATAGTACTGTTTATAGTTGGATGTTGTGCGCTGTTGATGTCCTCTTGTTTGGACTCAGATAATACAGAGTACACGGTGAGTAGAGATTGTCAGATTCTATCTTTTTCTTTGTCGAACGATTCCATAGAGGGATTGGAAGATGTTGTGTTTACCATCGACCAAGTCAGGGGATTCATTTTCAATAGCGACTCCATGCCTTATGGGACGGTATTGAATGAAAAAGCCATCTGCACGTTCCAACGAAATAATTATGTGATACGCACGCAGGCCATCCAACAGGCGACGGGCGACACGATCGATGTCAGTTCGGGTGACTCACTGGACTTTTCCCAACCGGTGACATTCATTAATACATGGGCAGACGGTACGACAACGAAAGCATACCGGGCATGGGTGAATATTCATCAAGTCAATCCGGACTCGATGGCCTGGGTCTTATACCAAGACCAAATTCCCGAAGGTACTATCCAAGAAGAAAAAGTGGTGGTCTTTGGCGAAGGAGATGCGCAAGCCTATTATATGTACACACAACCGTCGGGAGCAGATGCAAGCTATCACCTGTATCGTTCTCCCGTATCCGACGGACGCCAGTGGGAGGAACTTCCTGTCACAGGGCTTCCTGCGGGGAACATCCGCCTGTCTCAATTGACTGTTTTCAAAAATGCTTTTTATGCCATAAGTGAAGAGGGAACGCTTTACCGTTCGACGGACGGAAGCGCTTGGGTATCGGCTGATGAAGGGTCTACCTATGTGGTCCGGGCCTTGTTGGGCTGTATCCGCCCGATCAGTGAAGAACGGCAAACGGAGGCACTTACAGCCGTGGTCGAAGCAGAAGGTTCACTGGTTTATGCGAAGATGACTGACGAAACAACGGGTTGGGAATTGGGTGCGCCGGTCGCAAGCGGATTCCCGATGAGCGGGTTCGGCAATGCTTCGTTCACATCACGCTTTCTGGCACGTGTGCTGGTAGTCGCAGGCAGGGACAGCGAAAACCGTTTGACCAATGCAACATGGTCTACCGAAGACGGCTTGACATGGAGCAAACTGACGGGTAGCGACACCACCTTCTTCGACGCACAGGAGGGCATGGCCTTAATTCCTTACGACAACGAAGACCCAAACACGGAAAACAGTTTCTTCCTGTTGAGCGGTATCGATGCTTCCGGGACTGCCTCTTCCGAGATTTATTTCTCGCGCGACGGTGGAATCAACTGGAGCCCGTCAGACTCGTTGATCATGATGCCACAAGAATTTAAAGCAAGAGGATTTGCATCCATTCATGTGGATGCGGATAACTTCATATATCTTTTCGGCGGAAAAGAGACTCCGAATTCCAATGTCTTAAATGAAATCTGGCGCGGCCGTATCAACCGGTTGGGCTTTTAAGGCGAATGATGTTCGTGAAAAGACTGCATAATTTTATGCGTAATTTAGCGTTTAAAGAAGAAAGTACAGACTTTAACCATCATACAATATGAGATGTAGTTTCTTTCGGCGCTTATTACTCATACCCGCAGTCATAACAGGCTTTTATATCAGCCTTCACGCACAGGAACAGAAACCGGAGTATAAATTTGAAATCGGCGGAATGGCCGGAGGGGCTTTCTATATGGGCGATTTGAATAAGAACGCCTTTTTCAAAGGGCTGAATCCGGCAGTAGGGGCAGTTTTCCGGTACAATGCCAACTTCAGGTGGGCTTTCAAAGCAAATCTGACATGGGCGCGTGTATCCGGTTCGACCGACGGATTGGAAAATGTCTTTCCCGACGGGGCGCAAGGTTCGTTCAGCCGGAGCCTGATTGACATGGGCGGGCAAATGGAGTTTAATTTTTTCCCGTATAGCGACCAATTTGCTTATGCCAACGCCAAGCGTTTTTCGCCATACGTCTTTCTGGGCATTGGCCTGACGGTTGCACCGGGAAGCGGGAATACATTTGCGGGGCCGAACATTCCGCTGGGAGTGGGTGTGAAATATAAATTGACACACCGGCTCAATTTAGGATGCGAGTTTTCTTTTCGCAAACTGTTTGGCGACGGTTTAGACGTCACCGATGACAGTAATGCGTTTTTAGACGACCCGTATCACATGAATAGTAGTTTTTTAAAGAATAAAGATTGGTATTCTTTCCTGACATTCACCGTCACGTGGGATTTCGGTCCGCGTTGCAAGACGTGTAACAATGCAAAGAATATCGACAATTTATAGAAGATGTCGTTGATAGAAGAAATAGACAAAAGCCGTTTGCCGCAACATGTGGCGATTATCATGGACGGGAACGGACGTTGGGCTAAAGCCAAAGGGAAAGACCGGAGCTTTGGACACCAAGAGGGCGTTGTCTCCGTCCGTAAAGTGGTGGAGGCTGCCACCAAGCTCGGCCTGCAGTACCTGACAATGTACACCTTCTCGACCGAGAACTGGAATCGACCGGAAGCGGAAGTACAAGCCTTGATGAGCCTGTTAGTCTCTGCCATTCACAAAGAGACGCCGGATTTGATGAAAAACAACGTCCGGCTGATGGCAATCGGGAATCTGGACCGTCTACCGGCTGAAGCATACGCCACTTTAATGGATTGCATCCGGCAAACTTCCGTCAACACGGGAACAAAACTCATTTTGGCGCTCAGCTATTCTTCCCGGTGGGAAATCACCGAGGCAGTCAAAAAGCTGGCCAAAGAGGTTGTCGAGAAGAAAATAAATCCGGACGACATCACAGAAACTGTTGTTTCGGCTCATCTGACCACACGCGGCATCCCGGACCCCGATCTATTGATTCGGACGGGAGGTGAACAACGGGTAAGCAATTTCCTGCTATGGCAATTGTCATACGCAGAGTTTTATTTTACCCCCGTGTATTGGCCGGATTTTAGAGAAGAAGAGTTGTATGGAGCTCTATTGTATTACCAACAGCGCGAACGGCGCTTCGGTAAAACGAGTGAGCAATTAACGTATAAACAATAGCTGTTATTATGTACAAAAGGATCGGGCTGTTTTTGGTTTTTCTGGGATTAGCCAGTGGAGCTTTCGCTCAGGAAACTGACACTACCAAAATTGATGAAGCACCGGCAGAAGTGCCGGTTATATCCTATTCGTCACCTCCAAAGAAATACAAAATCGCGGACATCAAGGTGACAGGGATTAAGAATTATGATGATTTTGTGTTGATTGGTTTTTCGGGGTTGTCAGTAGGTGACGAAGTAACCATTCCGGAACCGGGAGGAGCCATCACGGAAGCAGTCAAACGCTTCTGGAAGCACGGGCTATTCTCGGACGTGAAAATATTGGCTACCAAAATCGAAGGAGACCAAGTATGGTTGGAAATCCAGCTGAAACAACGTCCGCGTGTATCGGAAGTCAATTATCATGGCATCAAAAAAGGGGAACGGGAAGATTTGGAGGCCCGCTTAGGTCTGCGAAAGGGGTATCAAGTCACCCCGAACCTAATCGACCGCGCCAAAACATTGATACAACGCTTCTACGACGATAAGGGATTCAAAAATGTTGAAATCGACATCCAGCAGAAAGACGACGTC
>CALUTX010000180.1 GCA_944323815.1 uncultured Parabacteroides sp.
GAATCAGCGGGCACTGTTGGGATAGTACTTTGGCAATCATGACTTTTTGCCGCTCGCCGTCGCTCAGTTCCGCCACATAGTTGGCGGACTTATGTGCAATACCGACGGCCTCGAGTGCGTCCCGGACGATTTGCCGGTCGGCCTGCGTGAGCTTACCGAAAAAGCCAGTGTAAGGGTATCGGCCGAGCGAAGCCAATTCAAAAACGGTCAGCCCTCCCGCGTGAGTCTTTTCGGTCAGCACGACGCCTACGGTTCGTGCAAATTCGGTTTGTGAATAATGAGCAAGCGGTCGTCCCAGCAAGCGGATTTCTCCGCCGAGTGCAGGTTGGAAGCCGCAAAGCGTCCGGAGTAACGTGGACTTCCCCGCGCCGTTTAGCCCTAAAAGGCCAGTGACTTCGCCGGAGACGAGATGCAGATTCAGATGGTCGTGCACGATTTGTGTCCGACCGCCTTTCAAGCGATAACCGATGCAAAGCTCTTTTGTTTCGATGGCTGCCGTATTCATCCTTCCTTGTCAGTTAAAATATTGGATATTTTTCCGGTTCACGATTACATATAGAATCACAGGCGCACCCAACATCGGTGTGATTGCGTTTAAGGGCAAAATCATTTGCGTCCCCGGCAAGACCAGTAGCAGGTTGCACAACAGAGCAACGCAAGCGCCTGTCAGCAGTGTGACGGGAAGCAACAGCTGGTGGTTGGAAGAGCCGAGCATCAGACGAGCCACATGCGGCACGGCAAGGCCGATGAAAGAGATGGGGCCGCAAAAGGCGGTGGTAGTTGCCGTAAGCAATCCGGTACAAAACAAAATCCACATGCGCACATGCTTGACCTTGATGCCTAAATTGGCCGCGTACATTTCCCCCAAGAGCAACGCGTTCAACGGTTTAATCAATAAAAGGGCGAGCAGCAAACCGACAAGAGAGAAAAGAACGAAGCAGGGCAGTTGCTTCAGGGAAACTCCTGAAAAATTACCCAAGCCCCACATCACGAATGCGTGTACCTTGTCGGTTGAGGCATAGTAATTGAGCACTGAAATCAGGGAAGAGGCCAAATAGCCAATCATGATTCCCACGATGAGCAACATGACATTATTCCGCAGTTTGGCCGAAAAATAGAGAATCAGCCCCAAGATGCAGGCGGCTCCGCCGAACGCAGCCAAAATCACAGCCAAGGAACCGCTGAGCGGCAACTCGGTTTCCAAGCCCAGCGTTCCGCCGAAATAGAGCATGACGGCGGCTACTCCTAAATTGGCTCCGTCGCTGATACCTAAAATGGAGGGACCGGCCAGCGGGTTGCGAAACAGCGTCTGCAACAACAGGCCGCTGACGGCCAGCGAAGCACCCGCCAGCAGGGCGGTTATGGCTTGCGGCAAACGGCTCTGAAGAACAATGTGCTGCCATGCTGCCGGTTCTGTTTCGGCTCCTTGCAGGATGCGTACCACGCTATCGAACGGAATCGAAACCGCTCCGTAAAGCAAGCAACCGATGAACAGGACCGACAGCAACAGAAAGAGAAACGGATAAAAAAAACAAACCTGCTTTTTCATGTCCGCAAAGATAATGCATCTATTGTTCTCTTTCTATATCCCGCTTCCGTTTCAACGCTTCCAAATAATAATAGTCGGCATAATTCAGCGGTACATCGATCTCTGAATTGTGGGGAATGCTGCCTACGGAGTGCATCAGCAGAAAATGTCCGTTTGTCCCCAGTGGTGCCCGATAAGCCGGCGAAGAGAGCGAAACCAATAGGCTGTCGGCGTATGCTTTATAAGAAGCCGCGTCGGGAACGTCAAGTGTGCTGATTTCATACAGAGCAGAGGCGATGCAAGCAGCCGAAGAGGCGTCACGCGGCTCGTTCGGGATGTTGGGCGCATCCATGTCCCAATAGGGGATCAGGTCTGCCGGCATTTGCTTGAGCGAACGCATCATGTGGAACGTTTTGAGTGCTTGGTCCAAATATTTGCGGTCGTGCGTTTCTCGGTAACAAATCGTGTATCCGTAAATCGCCCATGCCTGTCCGCGGCTCCAGATGGATTCGTCTGCATACCCTTGTGCCGTTTGCCGATGGCGTACGGAACCGTCTTTGAGGCTATAATCAATGACGTGATAGCAACTTCCGTCAGGACGGAAATGCTCCGCCAAGGTGCGGTCTGCGTGTGAAACAGCTATTTTGTGGTAGGTAGAATCGCCGGAAAGGCGTGTCGCTTCAAAAAGCAGTTCGAGGTTCATCATGTTGTCGATGATTACCGGGCATTCCCATCCTCGCTCGGACTGCCATCCCCGGTCGACATTCCATGACTGGATGATGCCGGCCACCGGACGAAAACGTGTGGCAAGCGAACGGGCGGCCTGTATGATTACCTCTTTGTAGGCCGGTGTCCCGGCAAGGCGCAGTCCGTTTCCGAAACTGCAATTGATGATGAAGCCGATATCGTGGTGCCACGTCAGGTTTTTGGCTTCTTCAATGGCTTCCGTGTATTTGACGGCCAATGGCAGCAAAGTGGTGTCGCCCGTCAGTTCATACAGATACCAGACCGAACCGGGGAAGAATCCGCTTCGCCAATCGGCATAGCCACAATAATAGACACTGCTATCCGGCTTCAGCGTCACCGGGTTCAGGCATTTCCCGCTTGCTTCAATTACATCAAGCTCTTTTCCGATTTGCGCACGGGCAAACTCGATATTCTCTTCGATAAAATCTTTTTTCTCTCCTGTCTGGGGCGTATTTCCGCAAGCAAACAGAAAAGCGGTGCAGATTCCTGCGATTACATTTTTTGTGATAGCCATATGGTTAGTTTATTTTGTTTATCTTATAGATATAGTTACCCGATAAAGCAGGCTTTTGGACGTGCAGGGAAAGACGGTAAATCTCATTTCCCCAGACATTGGACAAACGAGGATCGGTCAGTTCGATGGGTTCGACCGTCGCCGTGAAAGTATGTTTGTCATACGTCAGACAAACCTTTTCACCTTTGACTTCGAGCAGCATCTTTCCCGGTTGTGAGATGTCGACCTTGCCCCATGTCAGGAAGTGAATCGACGTCTTTCCTGCTTCTGCGGATTGCAAGGTGAAAGCATCTTTTATCTCCAGCGATTTTTTGCCGAGTTTGTAGGAGCGTACCCATTTTTTGACTTGGGCTTCGGCCGGATAGGCGGAAGCGATGTTGGCGGAAAAGAGCATCTGTTTCGGGTTGAAACGTACATCCGTCGCCTTATACTGAGAACCGAATGATTGGGGCACACCGTTGATCATCGGCAGATTGTGGTAATTGCTTTGCATCGTCCAAATGGAATATCGTTCCGAGCTGAAAGTCTGCCGCGTGTAGGTTCCCACTCCGGCGTCAATCAAGACGGGGATTGTGTCTACATACAGCGAAAACGTCCCCACATCGTTGTGGTTATGGCTTTCATTATTGTATCCGCCTTTTGCCGCAACAAAAAATCCATTGGGGTTGGTCATGTAACAGAATTCTGTTTCCGGATACCATGAATAAGCCGGGAATTGAAATGTGGCTTCCACTTCATTCATCTGATCCTTTTCAAGAATGGTTTGGAACAGACGGAAAACATCCGTCTCAAAAGGAGCTTTTGTCTGTTTCGGGTCATTGGAATGCGACAACAGGTAAGCCGCATAATGCATCATCAAGTCACTTCCGACCGCCTTCCCGTAGCGATAAATCAACGGCGCATCTCCGCCACCTTTGGCTGAAGCATCGGCGAAATTGACGACCCATCCGTCCCCTACGTAAGAACGGGCAATGTATTCTCCCATGTTTTTGACTATCGGTTCGTCGAAAATGGAAATTTTCCCACCGGTCCCGTCTGCAAGCATTTGCAGATAATCATATAATTTCCCGGCAGCATGTCCCCAATAGGAGGGCCCTTCCTCACAACCGCCGTCGGCATGTGTGTAATTGAGGAAATGGTCGACTGACGTCATGGTGCGATAAACGGCCTGTGCCAGCTTGTCCCGGTCGTTTTCCAACAGGAAGAAACATTGTAAAACATTGAAGTTACACCACGGATTCCAATTGTTTACCATCCCGCCCGGTTGCAAATGGAATGCCATCCACCAGAAGTGGTCTTCTTGCATGTACGTATCCAATATGCGCACCTGCAATTCATGGCGCAAGCGTTCCGCAATCAGCGGATTCACCCGGTCGAACGCCGGTTTGAGGTAATAATAAATCCAAGCTAATTGGGAGGCCAGATTACCCGAGCCTAAGTCGATGACATGCTCTTTGTCGGAGGGAAAACAGCCGCCAGCTTTTTGCAAAGATAGATGGGCAGACAACGCCCAACTGGTCATTTCACAACTATGGAAAACACCGTTGATGAGTTGGTCGATGAAACGGCCTTTCCCTTCGGCCAGCTCGGCAAGGAAGAGGCTCTCCAAAGCCCTGTTGTTCTGGTTGAACGGCTGTTCCATGATTTGCCGGTCGCCGCTTCTCCCGAATTCCAGATAATCGGTTGCTTTGACCACTTTCCATTCATAATCCAGAAACGACTCTCCGCGCTGGATATACTGTGCCTTGTAATCCCCTAAAAAGCGATCCCATCCTGTTCGATCGGTATAGGCAGGATAAGGAACCCATTTTTGGTCCATGATTAATGCAGATTTTAGTTGCGTTACATCTGCTTCCTTTTGTAATAAGTTACGTGTTTCGTACGCATACGCCTGCGTGACCGCCCACACGAGCAGGCACACCCAAGTCAGAATTCGTCGTGTTCCCATTGATACGGTTTATTAATTAATTTGTGGGGACAAATATAAGACATCCTTTTGGAAATAACGGCATGATTCGTTCATTAGATATATTCCGGGCTTTCAATCTTTGAAGATTTGCCTGTCGGATTTGTCTGTCCCGATTTTATTCTGTTTCTTTGTGAAAAAGATTTTGATATGGCAGACGAACAACCGATGGTGCTCCGGACGGAGGACCTTGTGAAGAAATACAAAACGCGAACCGTTGTGAACCATGTTTCCATTGATGTGAAACAGGGTGAGATTGTGGGGCTGCTCGGTCCCAACGGCGCAGGGAAAACGACAACATTTTACATGACAGTCGGACTGGTAACCCCCAACGAAGGGCGGATATTCTTGAACGATATGGACATCACCAAGTTCCCCGTTTATCGGCGGGCACGTAACGGTATTGGCTATTTGGCGCAGGAAGCCTCTATTTTCCGGAAAATGACGGTCGAGGATAATCTGCGTGCCGTTTTGGAGATGACAGACACGACGCCCGAATATCAGAAGGAAAAGTTGGAAAGCCTGATTGCCGAATTCGGACTGAATAAAGTGCGCAAAAACTTGGGTGACCAGCTGTCGGGCGGTGAGCGGCGGCGGGCGGAGATTGCCCGTTGTCTGGCGATTGACCCGAAGTTCATCATGCTCGATGAACCTTTTGCCGGTGTAGACCCGATTGCCGTGCAGGACATTCAGAGCATCGTGGCGCGACTGAAACATAAAAACATTGGTATTCTGATAACCGACCATAACGTTTACGAAACACTGAGTATTTGTGACCGCGCTTATCTTTTGTTTGAAGGAAAAGTCCTGTTTCAGGGAACAGCCGAGCAATTGGCGGCAAACGAAATCGTACGCGAGAAATACCTCGGCAAAGACTTCGTGCTTCGGAAGAAAGATTTTTAGCGTAATACAAGAGGTTTGAAACCGTTTTTTTACTGTGTTTTTTGAACAAGCAAGTCTTTTTATATAATAGGCGATTGTGTCTTTGTGTTAAATGAATGTCCGCAAGTTGCCAATCAATAGATTCTATGTTTGAAGTCCGCCCTATAGGAACACGCACAAAGTTCAA
>CALUTX010000181.1 GCA_944323815.1 uncultured Parabacteroides sp.
CGATTTATATGCCCAGCGGTAACAGGAAAAAACGCAAACCCTGTTCTCCCGTTTAGGCATTTTCCGCTATTCGGAAATGCAATATACGCCCAAAGACACCTCCCGCCGTTGCGACACCTTAGATTTGCGTATCAACACTGTTTATGACCTGCCTTTAGACGGTGAACTGGAGGTGAACGTCACCACCAAGAGCAACGACCAGACCGGGCCCGGTGCCGTCTTCAGCGTCACCAAACGAAATATGTTCGGAGGTGGAGAGACATTCGGCGTCAGTATGCGCGGTTCTTACGAATGGCAAACCGGTAATCGCGTGGCGGGCAACAGCTCCGCTATCAACAGTTGGGAACTGGGCATCAGCGGAACGTTGACTTTCCCGCAAATTCTCTTTACCAAATTGTTCAGAGAAGACCCGCAATATCCATCCAGCACGTCGTTCCGTATTTACGCCGACCAACTGAACCGTGCCAAGTTTTTTAAGATGTTGGCATTTGGCGGAAGTGCGTCCTACGAGTACCAAACATCGGCAACCAGCCACCACTCCATCACCCCCTTCAAGCTGACCTACTCGCTGTTGCAACGGACGACAGCCGAATTCGACAGCATTGTAGGAGTCAACAAAGCGTTAGGACGAAGCCTTGAGAACCAATTCATTCCTGCCATGAGCTACACCTACACTTATGACGACTCGCCCCTGAAACAGAAGCGGCACCACCTCTGGTGGCAGACCTCCTTCACGCAAGCCGGCCTCCTCGTCAACAGCATCTCCACGGCAATGGGCAACCGCTTCAACGAGCGCGACAAGAACCTCTTGGGCAACAAGTTCGCCCAGTTCGCAAAGCTCACCAGCGAGATACGATACAATTATGATTTGGGGAATAGACATCATCTGGTCGGTCGCCTGATGGGAGGAATCGCTTACAGTTATGGCAACTCGGTCACGACACCTTATAGCGAACAATTCTACATCGGCGGAGCAAACAGTCTCCGAGCTTTCACCATCCGAAGCATCGGCCCGGGCAGTTTTCGCCCCTCCGATTCCCAATACGGCTATTTAGACCAAACAGGCGACATCAAGTTCGAAGCCAATCTGGAATATCGTTTTCCCATTTTAGGAGACCTTCACGGCGCCACGTTCTTAGACGCGGGCAATGTCTGGCTGCTCCGATACGACGAGAATCGCCCGGGCGGACAATTGAAATGGGGACGTTTCCTGAAAGACCTTGCTTTGGGAACGGGCATCGGGTTGCGCTACGACCTTACGTTCCTTGTCATCCGTGTAGACTGGGGCATCGGGCTGCATGTGCCTTACGACACCGGCAAACGCGGCTATTACAACATCCCGAACTTCAAAGACGGCATGGGCGTGCATCTGGCTGTCGGGTATCCGTTTTGACAATGCTTGTATATTGATTCCTGCACTGCCATGAAATCTTTCCTCCACTGGCATAAAACGCCGGATGCACTGGCATGAAATGAAAGAGCATTGACAATGGACAATGAACAATTGATTGTCTCTATTTCCACCGAGCGCGAAGCCTAATTGTCAATTGTCAATTATCAATTGTCCATTATTCATGATGATAAGGCTCACCGTTCAGGATGGTCATGGCACGATACAGTTGTTCGATGAAAATCAGGCGGACCATCTGATGGGAGAATGTCATCTTGCTCAATGCCATCTTCTCGGATGCGACGTCATAGACAGCCGGACTGAAGCCATAAGGGCCGCCAATGACAAACACCAGCCGTTTCGGAACGGTGTGCATCTTCTTCTCCACATAAGCAGCAAATTGCAGGGAGGTGAACTCCCGGCCCTTCTCGTCCAGCAGCACCACGTGGTCACCGGGCTGCAGCGCCTTCAAGATAAGTTCGCCTTCGCGCTCTTTCTGCTGCGCCTCGGTGAGGTGCTTCGTGTTCTTTACATCCGGAATGACCTCCATATCAAACGGGAGGTAGTGGGAAAGCCGGTTCCGATAGGTGTCGATGGCTTCTGCCAAATAGGAGGCGTCGGTCTTGCCGATAACGACCAGTGTTATTTTCATTTCCTTACTTTTCACAAATTCAGGAGGCAAATTTACAGGAAAAAATACATACCTTTGCCGGTATGAATCACAAAAAGGGAGGAAATGACATGAAACGGTTTATTTTCATCGCAGTATTTGCTTTTGCCGCACTCAGTCTGGCGGCAGCTGACATCGGAAACATATCGGCTGCGTTCAAAAGCGGAAAGGCTTCGGCACTGAGCGGCCTGATGGATACGGAGGTAGATATGGCTTTGCCGGAGGCTACACAAAAATGCACGGCGGGTAAAGCGATTTCGCTGCTGGAGGCTTTCTTCGGGAAGAACAAGCCGACGGGGTTCAACGTAGTGCATCACGCCGACAAAGCGGAGAATGGTTTCTTCGTCGGGAAATTGCCCACGGCTTCCAAAGAATACCGCGTCAATGTCACCTACCGGACAGTGAATAACAAAGCAATCATACAATCAATTCGAATAGAATAAGTACAAATGGAAACGTTAAAAGAGACGAAAGAACAGTTGATTGCGGACTTGATCCGCCTTGCTTTTGCAGAAGATATAGGGGATGGCGACCATACGACGCTTTGCTGCATCCCGGCAGAGGAAATGGGGAAAAGCCAGTTAATCGTCAAAGAAGACGGCGTATTGGCAGGCGTGGAGATGGCTGAACGCATCTTTCACGCGTTCGACCCGGAATTGAAGATGACGGTGTTCATCCACGACGGTGCGGAAGTGAAGAAGGGGGAGATCGCGTTCGTAGTCGAAGGGAAGGTACAATCGTTGTTACAGACGGAACGGCTGATGCTGAACGTCATGCAACGCATGAGCGGCATTGCTACGACAACCCGCAAGTATGTCAAAGCGTTGGAGGGAACCCGAACCCACGTGCTGGATACGCGCAAGACAACGCCGGGAATGCGTATCCTCGAAAAAGAGGCTGTCCGCATCGGTGGCGGTGTAAACCATCGCATCGGCCTGTTCGACATGATTCTCCTGAAAGACAACCACGTTGATTTCGCCGGCGGTATCGAAGCGGCTATCACGCGCTGCCACCACTATCTGAAGGAGAAAAACAAAGATTTGAAGATAGAAATTGAAGTACGCAATCTGGATGAGCTGCAAGAGGTCTTGCGGATCGGAGGAGTCGACCGCATCATGCTGGACAATTTCAATCTTGAAAACACGCGCAAAGCGGTGGAGATTGTCAATGGGCGGTATGAAATAGAATCTTCCGGCGGTATCACGTTCGATACGTTGCGGGCTTATGCTGAATGTGGCGTGGATTATATCTCGGTCGGAGCACTGACGCATTCAGTAAAGGGGCTGGATATGAGCTTTAAGGCGTGCTAAGGAACAAGGGGACAGAGTAATCTCCTGTCCCCTATGATATTCGTTCTACTTTACCCGCTTTCAGCTGATATTGCTGTCCGCTTTCAGGACAAATGGCTGTGCCTTCCTCATCAAACGCCAGCCGATGTCCATATTCACTCACCCATCCGACCTGACGGGCGGGATTTCCCATCACCAAAGCATACGGTGGAACATCTTTTGTCACCACTGCGCCGGCTCCAATCATGGCATATTTGCCGATAGCATGTCCGCAAACAATCGTTGCATTTGCCCCAATTGTCGCTCCTTGGTCCACATGTGTTTCCTTGTACTGGTCTTTGCGGGAAATCGCACTGCGGGGATTAATCACATTCGTAAACACGCAACTCGGACCGAGAAAAACCTCATCACCGCACGTCACACCGGTATAGACCGATACATTATTCTGCACTTTCACCCGGTTTCCCAAGACGACACCCGGCGAGATGACGACATTCTGCCCGATATTACAATCACGTCCGACGACGCAGCCCGCCATCAGGTGGGAGAAATGCCAGATGCGCGTGCCTTCACCGATTGTGCAGCCCGCGTCAATCACTGCTGTTTCGTGTGCTTGATACGTTCCCATTTATTTATAGATTAAAAAGATTGTCGGTTTCTTGCTCAAATCCGGCACACGCCCGCTCCATTCCTTGACCGGCCGCGTACAAATATACTCATCTTCACACGTGATATCCGACGCGATACAGAGTTTTGTAGACGGGCGGCATGTGCGAATCAGTTCCTCTACCAGTTTTCCGTTGCGATAAGGTGTTTCAATGAACAGCTGTGTCTGGTCTTCCGAGTAAACACGCCCTTCCAACTTCTTGATTGTCGCCGTCCGTTGAGCCGCGTCAATGGGCAGATAACCGTGGAAAGCAAAACTCTGCCCGTTGAAACCGGAAGCCATCACAGATAAAAGTATCGAAGAGGGCCCGACCAACGGAACCACCTTATAATGCTTTCGCTGCGCAATCGCCACCACATCCGCTCCCGGGTCAGCAACGGCCGGACAACCCGCCTCCGAAATCACTCCCACCGGTTCACCCTTCGCCAATGGCGCCAAGTAACCCGCCACAGCCTCCGGCACCGTATGTTTATTCAACTCATAAAACGTCAACTCGTCAATCACGATGGAAGGCTCCGCCTTTTTCAGGAAACGGCGTGCCGTCCGCACGTTCTCCACGATGAAATGGCGGATGGAGCGAATCACCTCCCGATTGTATTCAGGCAGGACGCGCCGATGTTCGGTGTCGCCCAACGGGACGGGAATGAGATAAAGTGCTGCTTGCATAAGGAGTCTATTGTCTTTAATTCGGACAAAAATACTACTTTTGCATGAAACAAACAGAACAAGATGACACTTCCTTCCGATTTTATCACCCGTACACGCAGCCTGCTGGGAACCGAATTCGACACATTGGCTGCCGCACTGCAAACCGAAGCTCCCGTCAGCATCCGTATCAACCGCCGGAAAAAGGCACCCGCTCCCCGTCCGGAGCAGACAGACGGCCGTGTGGCTTGGTGCGAAAGCGGCTATTATCTGCCCGCACGCCCGGCATTCACCTTCGACCCGCTTTTCCATGCCGGCGCCTATTATGTGCAAGAGGCATCGTCGATGTTCCTCGAACAGGCGGTACGCCATTACGTGACGGAACCCGTCCGCTGCCTCGACCTCTGTGCCGCGCCGGGAGGGAAATCGACCCACCTGCTTGACCTTTTGCCCGAAGGAAGCCTGTTGGTGAGCAATGAGGTCATCCGCAGCCGCAGTCAAGTGCTGGCGGAGAACGTGGCGAAATGGGGCAATCCGGATTGTATTGTGACGAACAACGACCCTGCCGAGTTAGGGCAACTGACGCACTGGTTCGACCTGCTGGTCACCGACGTTCCCTGTTCGGGCGAAGGCATGTTCCGCAAAGACCCGGCAAGCCGGGACGAATGGAGTGCCGCCAACGTCGAACACTGTGCCGCCCGGCAACGGCGTATCCTGCACGACGTCTGGGATGCGCTCCGTCCCGGCGGCCTGCTGGTTTACAGCACCTGCACCTTCAACACGGATGAGGATGAAGAGAACATCCGCTACATCATCGAAGAGCTGGGAGCTGAGGCACTCCCGATTCCCGTCCCGGCGGAATGGAACATCACGGGAGCGCTCCGCTACACGCATCCCGTCTACCGCTTTTTCCCCCACCGCACACGCGGCGAAGGTTTCTTCCTCGCTCTCCTCCGGAAAGCCGACGGCGAACGGCAGGAAATCTTTCCCAAAGGCAAAAACAAAAAAGGAAAAGGGAAAACGGCAGTTTCCCTTCCTCCGCACGTGAAAACGTGGCTGACGGTTGCCGACCCGATTATAAACGGCTCGGCAGGCAATCCGACACGGCTGCTGTCCCGCTTTTCGTCCGATGCCTACCC
>CALUTX010000182.1 GCA_944323815.1 uncultured Parabacteroides sp.
CCGGCGACGGCGTACCGGAAATGGGTATCTTCGAAAACGAGGCCAGCAACACCGTCCCGGAAGAGGAACGGGGAAATTATACTTTCTATTCTATATATGGTACGGATGGTTCGGCGAATTTCTCCAGCTTATCAGAAGGAGACCATGGTTACATCACGATTAATAATGAGATTGGAGCACGCACGTTTGAGGAACCGAAGTATTATTATTACCCATTGCCTCAAAACCAGCGATTGTTGAATCCGAACTTGGAGGAAACTATTTTTTGGTAAAAATGGGTAAGTTGTGGCATGACTGGACGTTATGAGGGTGGATATTCTACCCTCGTAGTCCTGTCATGAAGGGTGTTAAGAGGAAGACAAGAGAATGAAAACACATTTATTGATTCTGTTTTTTGTGTGGAGTTGTTCATCGCTTTTTGCACAAATCCGTATAGAGGGATATCGACAAGTAGATATTCATCCGCGTTGGTTGGAAGGACGTTGGAATGCCCGTTGGATTTCTGTGCCTGATGAACCTGTAAATACTTATGGAGTGTATCATTTTCGTAAAACAGTTGAACTGGATACACTTCCAGGACGTTTTATTGTGCATGTGACAGCTGATAATCGGTATAAATTATATGCGAATGGTCATTTTGTTTCATTGGGACCGGCACGCGGGGATGTATATAATTGGTACTATGATACAGTCGATTTATCACCTTATCTTCGACAAGGAAAGAATACGTTAGCGGCTGTAGTTTGGAATTACGCAGATCAGAAACCTGCGGCACAAATCAGTTTTGGACAGACGGGCTTTTTGTTACAAGGAAACACTGATTTAGAGGCAATTGTGAATACGGATGATAGTTGGTTATGTATGAAAGATGAGGCTTACAGTGTTTGGAACCGACCTGTTTTCGGTTATTATGTGGCAGGTCCCGGCGAGCAGTTGTTGGCGGAGAACTATCCTTGGGGGTGGGAGCAGCCGGATTATGACGATAAACATTGGCAAAAAGCTTCATCGGGCATGGAAGGAGCTGCGAAAGGTGCGCGCGATTATGCCGGTCGATTGTTGGTTCCACGGTTGATACCGCCGATGGAAATGCGGTTAGAACGTTTTAAAACCGTGCGTTTAGCAGAAGGGATAACAGTGCCGGATGATTTTCTGGATCTGAAGAAATCATTATTGATTCCTGCGCATAGTCATGTTCGTTTACTTTTGGATAAAGAACAATTGACTACAGGTTATTTCTCTCTTTTGTTTAGTAAAGGAAATGCGGCAGAAATTACGGTCGGATATGCCGAATCTCTTTATGAAAACGAACGAGAAACACGGGCTGCTGGGTATGCGTATATGAAAGGGAATCGGGATGAAGTGAAAGGAAAGCGTTTCGTTGGATATGAAGATCGTTTGATTGCAGATGGAGGAGAAAATCGGCAATTCACAACACTTTGGTGGCGGACGTGGCGGTATGTATTGCTTGATATTAAGACTGCCGCAGAATCTTTGCGTCTGGATGGTGTCTATGGTACTTTTACTGCTTACCCGTTTCTCCGCGAAAGTCGGTTTGTAGTTCCCGGACGGGACGATTTGGATGAGATATTAGATATCGGTTGGCATACAGCGCGTCTTTGTGCGAATGAAACTTATATGGATTGTCCTTATTATGAGCAGTTACAATATTGGGGTGACACACGAGTTCAGGCAATGATTACGATGTACAATACACGTGATTCGTTTATGGTCAGGCAGGCACTTGAGTTGGGACGGTTGTCGCTCATGGCAGATGGTCTCACAATGAGTCGTTATCCTTCAGATCCACATCAATTTATTTCTTCTTTCTCTTTATGGTGGATTGGAATGGGATATGATTATTGGATGTATCGAGGTGATGAGGTGTATCTAAAAACGTTATTACCTGTTTATCGGAATATCCTTTCGTGGTATGAGCAATGGTTGAAACCAGATGGAAGCTTGGCGTATGTGCCTTATTGGTTCTTTGCAGACTGGGCTGATGGTTTCGACAATGGTGAACCTATACGCGAAAAGGATGGGAACTCGGCTTTTCAGGACTTGCTTTATCTTTTGGCGCTTGACGAGGTCGCAGAGATGGAACAGGCATTTGGAATACCAGAAATGGCGACTCATTATAAGCAAATAGCTTCTATTGTCCGGATAAACATCCGTAATAAATATTGGGTATCGTTGCGTGGACTCTTTGCTGATACGGATATGCATAGGAGCTTTTCGCAACATGTCAATGTTTTGGCTGTTCTGGCGCATGTCGTCGAAGGTAAAGAAGCAGAAAATGTGATAACGAAAATATTGAGTGATGGTAATCTAACTCAAGCAACTATCTTTTTTCGTTACTATTTGAATTGGTCGCTCAAGGTTGCAGGATTAGGTGATAACTTGTTGGATAACTTGCAGGTTTGGCGTGACCAAATGGCTTTAGGACTAACCACATGGGCAGAGTCGCCCGAGCCGTCGCGCTCTGACTGCCACGCATGGAGTTCCAGTCCGAATATAGAATTTTTTCGGACCATTTTGGGTATTGAAAGCCAAATGCCTGGATTCAAACAGGTTCGTATCGCTCCTTCGCTCGGAGATTTGAAAGAAGTTTCCGGAAAGATCCCGCATCCGGCAGGATTTGTTTCTGTTTCTTATCAGGTCACAGGAGAACAACTGAAAGTAGAAATAACATTACCCGATTCGACGGGAGGCGTTTTTGTCTGGAAAGGGAAAGAATATCCGTTAAGTACAGGCCGACAAGTGTTTCGAATAAATGATATTTGATATTCATCAGATTTTATAGAAAAAGGATGAGAAAAACAAAATCTTTGCAACTCTTCCTCAGTTGCAACAGCGACCTGTAAAGTAAATTTTCCACCGTTCGAGTCGAGATACCCAGTTGGTCGGCGATTTCTGCGGCTTTCATGCCTTCAAGGTAGGACATGCGGAATACCTCTTGGCTTCGTTCGGGGAGTTCGGCGATCTTTTTCATGAGTTGATCGATTAGGTCTTTACGCATGATTTGTTCGTCGGCAGCCTCGAAGAAGTCAAGTTCGTCGATTTTTAATTGGATGGTCCGCCGGTCAATAAAGTCTTGTTCCAAATCCATCCGACGCAGGTTGTCCAGACAAGCATTTCGCACGGCAACATAAAGTATCCGTTTCAACTCTTCTTCCGGCAATCGGAATACTTGTTTGTCCCATAATTTTAGAAATACGTCGTGCACAATGTCTTCTGCGAAAAAAGGTGAAACAAATTTCTCCGCGAAGTGTAACAACATAGGAGCGTATGTCAGGTAAATATGTTGACAATAACTCTTTTCCGTTTGAACGACAGTATCCCTCATGTCATCTTTTTATCAAAACTAAAGCAAATCTACATAAAAACCATCAATTTTTATGCGAGTCGAATAAAAATTGATGGTTTTTATGTAGATTTGTAGAGAAATAAAGTTTTTACGCACTCCGCTACAAACGAAAGGGAATAGGATAAAATCTCAAATCAGCGACGGCGTTTATACAATCAGCGGTGACGATTGTATAAACGCCGTCGCTGATTGTACGATCACCGTTGTTGATTGAAGAACTACTTGGGGAGTAAATCATTTTTGCATCGAGGAAGCGACAGTTTTCTTCTTAGGGAGTAGAGAAAGTTTTGTATAAGGAGGAAGTGGGCGATACATTGGGCTGGGTGTTTGTGTTTTTGTGTTGAGGGGTTTGAACGTGAGAATATATCTGTTTGCAGCGTTGGTTGTAAACGGAATTTGTTTTAAATTTGTCCGAAAGAAATACAACTAAAAGCGGAAAACTATGGAAAAAGAAGAGAAGGAGGTCTATATGGCAGCATTGAGAGACAAGTATATTCATTTTGATTGGGCAATCAAGCGCCTGCTTCGCCAGAAAGCGAATTTTGGCGTGTTGGAAGGGTTTCTTACCGTACTATTGGGTGAGAAGGTAACGATTGTGGAGATATTGGAAAGCGAAAGCAACCAATTATCCGCTGAAGACAAATTCAATCGGGTAGACATTAAAGCTAAAAACAGTAAGGGAGAAATTATCATTGTTGAGGTTCAGAATACCCGCGAACTTTACTATCTGGAACGTATTCTTTATGGTGTTTCGAAAGCTGTGACAGAGCATATTGATTTGGGCGACGATTATGATAAAGTAAAAAAAGTTTATTCCATTAGCATTCTTTATTTTGATATAGGTAAAGGGAATGATTATTTGTATCATGGTCAGACTCATTTTGTCGGTGTGCATACGGGAGACCGTCTGTTGGTTTCGACCAAAGAACGGGATGCAATTGTGGCGAAGTCGCCGGCGGATATTTATCCGGAATACTTTTTAATTCGTGTAAATGAGTTTAATCGCGTAGCCGTCACTCCATTGGAAGAGTGGGTGAACTATTTGAAAACGGGATTTATCGCTTCGGACACAAAGACACCCGGATTGGCGGAAGCCCGTGAAAAGTTGTTGTATTACAGTATGCCGACAGACGAACGCCATGCGTATGACGAACATGTCAATGCCGTCCGCATCCAAAATGATGTGTTGAGCACGGCGAAGTTGGAAGGACGAATAGAAGGACGTGCTGAAGGATTTGAGGAAGGTCATGCAGCCGGATTCTTGGAAGGTGAGCGGAAGAAACAAAAAGAGATTGCCCGGAGGATGAAAGAACATGGCGTGCCGATGGATGTGATTATTCAATCGACCGGTTTGTCGGCAGAAGAGTTGGAAGAGTAAGTGCGGGTTTAATTTGTTTTCCCGGCGAGTTAAAGATAAACAATAGGGGCTGTGTTGAAAAATACGGCTCTTTTGTTGTTCTACCCCTTAGTCCTATGTGAACTATGACCTTTTTCATTTTCGTGTCAAAAATATGAATTTTTTTTATCTTAGAACAGGTTATTCTATAAAAATTTTATCAGAACCTCAATTTTAACATATAAGATTCCTAATTGTCCTCAAAATTCCACCAAAGGAAAATATAATTTACGCTAAGGGGAACTGCCATTCCCCGGCGGGAAACTTGTACATGGAAAATTTCCCTCCATAATTAAATGAAAAAGGGACACATAGTTCACATAGAACTATGGTGAAGTATATAACAAGAAATACAATAATTAACTAAATCTAAATGAGGTGACACTCTGTAAGATTGCAGTTTTTTCATAGCACATATTTCTTTATAAATATATACCTATGTTGAAAAGAGCGAAATTAGTAAGTCTAATGTTACTGGCGGGGGCAGCCGCTGTCCCTGTAAGCGCTTTCGCGGACATCGTCCCGGATAGGGCATCAGTAAATCTGTCCCAACAAGATGGGAAAGTGACCTGTACGGTGGAAGACGCATTGGGGCCGGTTCCCGGTGCTTCCGTAATCATTAAAGGTACGACCAACGGAAATGTGACCGACATGGACGGTAAGGTCGTTTTGGAAGGGGTAAAGAACGGCGATGTCATTCAGGTTTCTTACATTGGGTATGTTACGCAAGAATTTACGTATACGGGACAAGAAACGATTTCCGTTACCCTGAAAGAAGACACGCAGGCATTGGAAGAAGTAGTCGTTGTAGGTTATGCAACGGTGAAGAAGGCTAATTTGACCGGTGCGGTTTCTGCTGTCAG
>CALUTX010000183.1 GCA_944323815.1 uncultured Parabacteroides sp.
ATACCATATTAGCAGAGTGAGAGGCAGCTTTCAATTCGCTGACTACCTTTCGTTTATCGGCCGGTATTACATATTGAGGCGTATAATTGTGTTCGATGTCGATACTGAAATCTTTCGTCTTCAAATCACGGATATGCCCGTAGCTCGACATCACTTTGTAGTCTTTACCAAGAAACTTTTCGATGGTTTTTGCTTTCGCCGGAGACTCGACTATAACCAGATTCTTTTGCATACTTATGTCCTTCTAATTGAAATCAACTGCAAACATACACAAATTCCAACAATAATAACTTAGGATTTAAGATTTATACATAATTTTGTCGCCGTTCTATTTGTAACAGACATTTCGAGATGGAAAAGATTAAACAACTCATCGCCGCCGGGCAGACCGACGAAGCCATCCGGCAACTGGATGCTTACATCGCCACGCACGCCACGGCGGATAACGCTTTTTACCTCCGGGGAAACGCTTACCGCAAGCAGGGGAATATGCGGCAAGCCCTCAACAACTATCTCGCCGCGATGGAGCTGAACCCTGACAGTCCGGCACGCATCGCCCACGATCAGCTCATCGCCATCCTCGATTTCTATAACAAGGATATGTATAATCAATAAACGTCATGCTGAACTTTCTGAAAAACTGGACGCTCCCCATCGCCATGCTGACGGGAGCATTGGGCTATTTCCTGTTTGCCAGTTGTCCCTTTTTAGAGCCGGTCAAACCCGGACTGAACCTCTTCATCTCTTTGCTGGTTCCGGCGCTCATCTTCATGCAGTTGTTACTCACTTTCTGCAAGATAGAGCCACGCGAACTCTTGCCCTCGCCGTGGCATGGCTGGCTGTTACTCTTTCAAGTAGTCGCGGCTTCCGGCATCGCGGCTTTGCTGATT
Source organism: uncultured Parabacteroides sp. (assembly GCA_944323815.1). GTDB lineage: Bacteria > Bacteroidota > Bacteroidia > Bacteroidales > Tannerellaceae > Parabacteroides. Next base: position 891 of record CALUTX010000183.1, read on the forward strand.
GGCATTCACATGGATAGTCTGTACAAAGAGGTCTTCGAGGGGGCGATGGTCTGCCTCATCTGTCCGACGGCCACGGCTGCCGCCGTCATCACGGGGAAACTGGGTGGGAGCGCATCGAGCCTGACGACCTACACGCTGCTGTCCAACCTGCTGGCCGCCATCGCCGTCCCGCTGCTGTTCCCATTGGTCGAGCCGCACGCCGACCTCACGTTCTTATCGGCTTTCCTGAAGATTCTGAGTAAAGTTTTTCCGTTGCTGCTTTTTCCTTTCTTTTTGTCCATGCTGTTCCGATACTACCTGCCGGCGGTGCGCCGTTTCCTGCTGGGGTTTCATGATTTGGCATTCTACTTGTGGGGTGTCTCGCTTGCCATCGTGACGGGGCAGACCGTCCGTTCGCTGGTTGTCAGCGATGCGCCGGTGGGCGTGGAGATTCTTATCGCATTGGCCGGTTCCGTCGCCTGTGCCGTCCAATTCTATTTAGGCAAGCGCATCGGCACGCGCTATGACGACCGCATCAGTGCAGGTCAGGCATTGGGGCAAAAAAATACGGTGCTCGCCATCTGGATGGCCAACACCTATCTCGACCCCGTCTCGTCCGTCGGGCCCGGTTCGTATGTTCTTTGGCAAAATGCGTTCAACAGCTGGCAACTTTGGAAAAAGCGGAAGCGGGAAGCCGCCGCTCAGAGCAGCAACTCATAATCCACCACATCCAGCCAGCGCCCTTGCTTCCGGCCGACCTGTTCGAAGCGGGAGACTTGTCGAAAGCCCAGCCGTTCGTGTAGCCGTATGCTCGGCGCGTTCTCTGCCGTGATGCAGGCAATCAACACATGGCAGTCGTGCGCATCCCGACAAGCAGCAATCAGATGTTCCATCAGCAACCGCCCAAGTCCGCGCCTTTCCCTGCCGGGCGCAAGGTAGACGGTCGTTTCCCACGTATGCCGATAGGCTGCCCGCTCCCGCCACGGATGCGCGTAGCAATAGCCAACGACGTGCCCCTCCTCTTCATACACAAAATAGGGATGCGCCGCCGAGATTTCTTCCACCCGACGGCGCATCTCTGCCGTTGTGACCGGCTCGGTCTCGAAAGTCGCCGTGCTCTGCGTCACATATACATTATATATATCCGTTATCGCCTTTGCGTCTGATAAATGTACATCCCGTATCATGCTTCTGCTCTTTTCTGAAAATGCCTGCCGCAGATCTTTTTCGACAGTTCCATCTCTTGTCCTTATCAGACCTCTTTTTTCACCTGTTCAAGCAAAGTGTCGATTTCTGCGGAAGTGATTGTATCACGCTCTTCCTTGTCATAAAGGAAAAGCAGCACGATTGTGCCGCTCTCTTCATCGACGGAATAAGTGAAGGTAATCACGCGAGCACCGTGGCTCTTCCCCTTGTTCTTGCTGGCTATCGCCATGCGCACCTTACGAACCCCGCGCCCGAGACTGACACCGGCGGCGGGATTGGCATGAAGTTCTTCCAGCAACCGTGCATAGTCCTGCCGCATGGAACGATATTTCTTTCCCAACCGCTTAAGCTCTTTTGCAAACGAAGAAATATAATTAATCTCATAATTCATTGAACAATTCCTCCGCTGTTGGTAATTTTATCCCCGCCTTCTTCGCCCGGTAATACTCGGTCAATCCTTCGCGGATGCCGTCCAAGATTTCCTGTTTGGTAATATACTCCACCGGTTCCTCCCGGACGACACTCTCTTTTGCCTTTGCCAACGCGCGTGTAAAGGTGCGCTTTACTGCCTTCAACACATCTAAATCGTCGGTCGCAACGATGTCGCGCACCAACTCCACACGCAATGCATCCAAATCTACTGCTGCCATAACCTATCTTGCTTTATGATTGAACAACAAAGGTAAAGCATTCTCAGGAGAAAACCAATGCCCAACATTTACCCTTCGGCAAAATCTGTTTTCCCTGAGCCCGGACAAACTTACCCGGTGGGCAGTTACTCGAAACCGGCGTGCTCGCCCTGCTTGGAGTAAGTATCTGCCTCCCGCCTCTTTTCGCCCGTGTACATCCACTCGATGGTGTCCTCATAGGTCTTGCCATCTTTCGTGACTTCGGCTTTCACCGTGTTCTTCCCGTCGGCAAGCTTCACGTTGTCTATAATATAATGTACGTCGGTATATCCTTTGCGGATGCCTGTCAGTTCCTTGCCGTTCAGGTAGACGGTCGGCGTACCGATATTGGAATAGACCGTGACGGAGGTCACACGCTTCTCGCGGTCTACGTTGCGGCGTTGCGTCAGGTAGAGAACAGGAGATTCACTCCAATTGGCTTTATACCAATAATAGGAATCCTTCTTCGTCTTGCGGTCAAAGGTGATCATTCCCTTCATGTTACGCGCCGGCAAGTCGCCCCGGTCGGCCAGCGGAGTGGCGAAATCGAACATGTTCCAAAGGTAAGAAGCGATAATATAAGGATGTTTGGCAATCACGCTCCACTGATATTCGTGCGTCTTCGTCTGGAAGGTCTCCGGATAGAAGGGTTTCGTCCAGTTCAGCGAGTTACCCAGATATTCGGATTGATGCAGAATGTTCGCATCCGCACCGTATTCCGTCAGCATCAGCTTCTGATTAGGATAGTTCTTCTCCAAGCCTTCCACCCACGGCTCGATGTCTTGCAGTTTCTTCTCATACCAACCGAAGTAGCGGTTCATACCCTGTATGTCGGCATTCAGGTTGACCGGATGCTCCATGTGGCCGTAGCCATTGACCGAAACCGTGTAACGGTCGGGGTCTTCCGTCTTCGCCAATTCGTGTAACGACTGGGTCAGTTCTTTGGTATATTCATGCGGATGATAGACCTCGTTGTGCAATCCCCAGACGTAGATAGACGGGTGGTTGAAACTCTGGCGAATCAACTCACGCAACTGGTTGCGGGCATTCTCCGCCTCCTGCCCGGAAACACGGTTGACAAACGGAATCTCCGCCCAAATAATCAGCCCCAAGCTGTCGCAACGGGAATAGAGGTAATCCGACTGCTGATAGTGAGCGAAACGCACGGTTGTCGCCCCGATGTCCATGATGGCGGCGAGGTCGAAGTCGTGGTTCTCATTCTTCAGGGCACTGCCCAGCTCCCACCAATCCTGATGGCGCGTCACGCCGTACATCGGATACTTCTCCCCGTTCAGATAAAACCCTTTGCCTGCCACAATCTCATACTTGCGCAGTCCCAACGGTTGCACCACCTCGTCGATAACCTTCCCATTTTGCACAAGGCGGCTCACTACCTTATATAAATAGGGATTCTTGCGTCCCTGCCACAGGGTCGGATGTTTGACCTTGAAGTTTGCTTCGAAGGTCTGCACGCCCTGCGGAGTCAGTTCGAACGACTGCTCGTCGGCGGCCACCTGCTTGCCCGCTTGATCGTAAATCGTATTCTGTAAAGTCAACGGAACAGGCTGCAACGTCCCGTTGTCCAGCTTCACCTTCACTTTGACGTCTGCCTGTTTCTTGGAAACATTCTTCTGCGTGATATAAACACCCGGCGAAGCGCAGTCCGTCACGCAGATGTTACACGCATCCGTCACAATCAACCACACCGGCCGGTACATCCCGCCATACACGCCGAAAAGCACATGATTAATCGGAATCACGTCCGGACGCGACGCATTGTCCGCCTTCACAATGATTTCATTCTCTTCGCCCGCCTTCAAGAGCGTGCCGATTTCACAGGCAAAGGCGGAATAGGCACCCTTGTGGGTCGTCGCCAGCGAACCATTCACATACACTTCGGCAACGGCTCCCACACCTTCAAAGCGTAAGAACACGCGCTTGTCTTTCCACTCCGCCGGCAAGCGATAACGCTTCTTGTAATAAGCCGGCCCCGCGTAGAAGTTGTCGAAGCTCAACTGCATGTCTTGCGCATTCCACGTGTGGGGGATTTCGACGGCTTTCCATCCACTTTCCCATTTCGGCACATTCACCGCCAGTTCGTTACTTGCCGGCGCTTTCTTGAAAAACCAACCGGCGTTAAATGATTCCACAATCCGTCCCTCCGCCCGGAGCGACAGCCCGAGAGAGGCGAACAGGAACAATAAACCCAATACTCGTTTCTTCATGATGTTGTAATCCTAAATTTTATTTGTACAAAAGTATAATAGGATTTGGTGAGAAACGGTTAAATCTATCTCAATAGGGAGTAAAAATGTCTCAAAAACGGTGCTTCCACGCATAAAAAACAATTAATTCTCCCTATTTCATCTCCCCTCCATCCCCTCCCTCAAAATATTACCCGCCGAGTAAAAGATTTTAGGATGAAGGGATTTTGATATGACAGGCAGGAAGAAAAAAACTTTCCAGACTCGTCGGGAAACCGTACTTTTGCATCACAATTCAACAACAAGGGGTTTCACGGATGAAAGTTTGCATAGCAGAAAAGCCCAGTGTGGCACGCGAAATCGCGGAGGTGCTCGGGGCGACCAAAAGGATGAATGGGTATATCGAGGGGAACGGCTACCAGGTGACTTGGACCTTCGGGCATCTCTGCACGCTCAAGGAGCCGCACGACTATGCGGAAAGCTGGAAACGGTGGAGCCTCGCTTCGCTCCCGATGATTCCGCCCCGCTTCGGCATCAAGCTCATCAGCAACCCGACCTACGAGCAGCAATTCAAAATCATCGAATCGCTGATGCAAAACGCCGAAATGGTCATCAACTGCGGCGATGCCGGGCAGGAGGGCGAACTGATTCAACGCTGGGTGATGCAAAAAG
>CALUTX010000184.1 GCA_944323815.1 uncultured Parabacteroides sp.
GATTGAAACCCATAAATAAAGAGAAGCACGGATAAAACCGATGAAATGGAAATTTGTCGGTTTTATCCGTGCTTTGTTGTTATTGTACTTCTGTGATTTCCACTACGCGGCTGCTTGTCGCTGCGCCGGTAAAGGCCGGAATGCCCACATTCATCAGGTATTCGCCCGAATAGGTTTTTCCGTTGCATGCCATCCGGGATTGCGTACCCGGCATCAGGTTGATTTCTTTCAGCTCATAACGCGCGTCGGCTTTCAGGCCTTGCAAACGCAACGGTTGCAGGATTTCACCGTAGCGCGGATGAATATCGAACGCAAAGAGAACGGCTTTATCCTTATTGAGAGAGGAATACATCACGGCAGCGTGTTCTCCTTCGTAAGGCGAGAAAAGACGATATTGGTCGCCGTCCAATATGACAGGACTCAGTCGTTTGAAGTTCTTCACCGCCTCCTGGCAATATTGCAGTTCCTCCGGCTTCATTTCGTTTACCCGGATATCAAAACCTAATTTGCACATGCTGGCCACATCCGTGCGGAACTTAATCGGTTGCTTGCCCCAGCTCGTCACGTGTGCCGCCATGCTTTTGGCAGGGAAGAAGTGCGAATAGCCCCATTGGATGAAGATGCGTTCAACGGGGTCGGTGTTGTCACTCGGCCAGAATTCCGTGAAATATTTCAAAGCCTCGTAGTCACTGCGTCCGCCGCCACCGGAACAGAGCATCATCGGAAGATTGGGATATTTCTGCTTGATTCTTTCCAAGATGTTATAAAGACCGCGCACATGGTCCACGTACAGATGCGATTGTTTGTCCTTCAGATAAGGCGAGTAGATGTTCGTTATCGGGCTGTTGCAATCCCACTTGAAATAGGCGATGCCCGGATATTTGGTCAGCAGATTATCTACAATACCATACACGTAATCTTGTACCTCCGGATTACTCAAGTCCAATACCATCTGATTGCGGAAATAATATTCGTCCCGGTTGGGCAGATGGATGACCCAATCTTTATGCTTTTCATACAGCTCGCTCTTGGGGCTTACCATTTCCGGTTCGATCCAGAGGCCGAACTTGATGCCTTTCTCGGTGGCTGCCTTGACCAGCTTTCCGAGGCCGTTAGGCAATTTGGTCGCGGTCTCTTCCCAATCGCCCAATCCTTGGCGGTCGTTCTTGCGGGGATATTTGTTGCCAAACCAGCCATCGTCTAACAGGAACATGTCGACACCTAATTCTGCCGCCTCGTCCATGATTTGGATTAGTTTGTCTTCGTTGAAATCAAAATAGGTCGCTTCCCAGTTGTTCAGCAGCGTCATACGCGGCTTATTGCCGTCTTTCAACTGGTGATTGCGTGCCCAACGCTGGAAATCGCGGCTTGCCTTTCCTGTTCCTTCCGTGCTGTATGTGAAAATGAATTCAGGCGTGCGGAAGGTTTCTCCCGGCTTTAAGGTGTATTCGGAAGCATGCGGGTTGATTCCGGAAATGATGCGGAGGCCGTTTGTATTGTCCACTTCAAAGGTGAAACGGTAATTACCCGTCCAACCGATGGTTCCCAACAAAATCTCCCCTTGATTTTCTTCCGCCTTTTCATTCAACGCCAACATGAAAAAAGGCGAGCAGAACATATTGGCCCGGCTGCCTAACTTCGTGTCCAACATCTTCTTTCCAAAAGCAAGCTCCGTCTCCTTCATGTTTACTTCGTGCGCCCATTCGCCTGCAAACTCCGTCAGATAATATGTATGTGCATCCAAATGAAGCAGGGACGACGCATAATTGTAAAGGGTAACGGGTTTCTTCTCCCGATGGGTGATTTCCGTATATTCTTTGATGATGTTTTCTTTGGAATAGGCGATGAAATGGAGCTTTACCTCTACCGGATATTGGTCATCTTGCAAAAGGATGGTTGTTTCATTGATTCCCGGCTGCGTTTGTTTACTTTCGTGGGAAACATATTTTAGCAGCAGGGAAGGATTTCCGTCGTTGTGCAAAACCCGGATGGCCGGTTCGAAATAATCTTCCATGCCATGCGTCAAATAGGCCTCTCTTCCGAACGGCAATTGCTGAATGTCGGATTCAAAAGAGAGCTTCTTCCCTAAATAAGATTGATACAAACGTCCGTTCTGCGCATTCACCTTGTAAATAAGACTCACATCGTCAGTGGAAATCGTGATGATCTTCGGCTCTTGCGCTCTCAAATCAGCCGGAAGCCATGCTATCATCATGCATAATAAAAGTAATAGTCTGGTATTCATATTCTTGATTAAATGTGTAAATAGTATATTCTACCTTTAACATATTTTAGGTGCATCGACTCCCAGCAGAGAGTGAGACAAACTCACTACAGACTGGGAGTCGTTCTCCCAGTAGGCTGCGAGATGCTCTCCCAGTAGACTGGAAGAGGTGCTCACAAGAGGCTGTGAAGCACTATACCTCCAACGCCCCGACCAATTCACGGGCAGAAGCAAACCCGTGTTTGTCGCAATAAGCCTCAATGCCCTCGATGACCTGAATCCCGACTGTCGGGTCAATGAAGTTGTATGTGCCTATCTGAATGGCGGTTGCACCTGCCAACATGAATTCGACGGCATCTTTCCAGTTTGAAATGCCGCCTAAACCGATAATCGGAATTTGTACGGCTTTATAGGTCTGCCACACCATGCGTAAAGCAACCGGTTTCACACACGGCCCGGAAAGACCGCCCGTTACGGTTGACAAAACCGGCCGACGTTTTTCAACGTCTATGGCCATTCCCAACATCGTGTTAATCAGCGAAACGGCGTCTGCACCTGCTGCTTCTACGGCACGTGCTATTTCCGTGATGTCTGTCACATTCGGGGAAAGTTTGACGATCAGCGTTTTCGGATAGACCTTCCGAACCGCCCTGACCACTTCGCTTGCGCCAGCAGTTGTCACTCCGAAAGCCATACCGCCTTGTTTGACATTCGGACAGGAGATATTCAGCTCGATAGCCGGAATTTTCTCCAATTCAGCGATTTTTTCCGCACAGGCTACATACGTTTCCACGGAAGAACCACTGACGTTGACAATCATATTCGTATCAATATCCTTGATTTCCGGATAGATATGTGCTGCAAAATAATCGGCTCCTTTGTTTTGCAGGCCGACTGCGTTCAACATGCCTGCCGGCGTTTCGGCCATGCGCGGATAGGGATTTCCTTCGCGCGGTTGGATGGTTGTCCCCTTTACAAAGATTCCGCCTAAGCGGGAAATGTCCATAAAATCGTCATACTCAATGCCATACCCGAATGTTCCCGATGCTGTCGTGACCGGGTTCTTCAGTTTCAATGCTCCTATGTTAACGTTTAATTCAGCCATGTCAATTTTTCACTATTAAATACCGGCCCCTCTGTACATACACAGACATGATGCCCATCGTTCATTTTCTCTACGCAACAAAGACATGCGCCTATGCCACATGCCATCGTGTTCTCTAACGATACCTCACAAGGAATCGACAAGTTTTTGGCATATTTAGCCACTGCGACCATCATCGGTTTGGGACCACACGTATAAATGCGGTCAAAATGCATCTGTTCCAATATCGAATGATTGGTCACATATCCCTTTTCACCCAGCGAACCGTCTTCGGTGGTTATGTACACATCGCCCAACTGTTCGAACAAATCCCGTTGCAATACATCCTCCTTCGAACGGGCGCCCAATAAGAAAGCGGGCGAACAACCCATCTCTTTCAAAACAGCCCCCCAATACAACAAGGGAGCGGTACCCACACCACCTCCGATGAGCAACAGGTTTTGCGCTGCTGTTTCCGGTTTCGTAAATCCGTTACCCAAAGGCAATAAGACATTCACAATGTCGCCCACTTTGTAGGTTGCCATCTTGCGCGTACCGTCGCCAACCAATTGCACCAGCAGCCACAGTTCGTTTTTCTCCCTATCCACATAATTGATGGATATAGGACGACGCAAAAACGTGGTCGGAGAATTTTCCACATGTACCTGTACAAATTGCCCCGGCTGCATCTCCGGCAAAATTTGATCAGCAGTCAATCTGAGTAAACAATAATTCGCATGAAGGCGGTCATTTCCCGTGACCTTCATATTCAGCATGTATTTTTTCATTCCCGGCGAGTAATTTAATTTTGGACAAAGGTAACCGAATCTATGCATTCTTGAAAGGAATATGAACACTTATTCTTTCTTTTCTTTTTCGGATAGAAAAGTCTCAAACGTGTGGTCGGAATAAAATATAATGATTTTATCGATTTTCTTTTGCTTGTTTTCTGCGGGCAACGGTTCTTTCTCCGTCCGGGAAGTTGTTTTTTCGTGAATGGGATGACGAACGGAATCCATAGCCTTCTGCATATCCGACGGCACGTCCGGGAGTTGTCCGTTCTCCCAAATGGGAAGCAGAGGGTCGGAAGATGCAGCCGGATTCATATCCACATCCACACGCATCATTTCGCCTTTCCCGAATAGGAGCCAATCGGCACTGATTTCCGGAAATTTTTCCAATATTTTTTTGCATACATCCAAGCTCACATTGTTCCTTCCATTCAGGATATGCGACATGGCTGCACGTTGGATACCGATTTCTTCTGCAAATCTGGAAGAATTGAATCCTTTGTTTCTCATTATTTCCATGATACGTTCTATCATAAAGCCTGTTGTTTATCGGGTTTTCGCTGTCATTTTGTCCGTTTTTTACCGTCAAAAACGTGTTTACATAAATTCGATACAAAGATATACTACATTTTTTTATTCTACAACAAGTGATACATTTCTATTTATATACAAATGTATATCAAAATATACTTGAAAGAGAAGATATAGATGTATACATTCTTAATTGTCACCAGAATGTATTGAATAGCAACTTTAATTAAATAGTATATATGATTGTTCATCTGCGATTTATTTCAATTCAATAGCGATGTAAATATTCATATACAACCGAATAGGTTCCGGTGAAATGCCAATTACTTAAACAAAAAGTTTAAAATAATCCGCCAATATTATGGAAATCAGCATATTAAATACAATAACAATATACATTCTCTTTATTAGTTGACAGAATTATATCTATATACAAGCGTATCTATTTACAAATGTGATCTATATACAAATATATTACACAAAAGAAGTTTTGTACCATCTTGTATACATTATTTGTGCATACATCTGTATCTTTTGACTATATATATACAGATGTATACAAAGATGAATGGAGAAAAAATTAGGCTTATGCCAAAATGTCGTTCTTAATGCAGTATTTTGTAGAGGAGTTCTTTTAACAATTCTGCATCCGAAGCTGAACTGTTATCCACTCCTTTTGAACGAGCGTCGGTGATTCGAATGTCGTGGATAATGTTAAAAACTTTCATGGCAGGATAATTCCGCATTCCCAATACGTAGTCTTTGACTTGAAATGCTCCCCGCAGTCCGAGAGCAGCCATCAACCCATTCTCGGAACGATCTTTCGCATAGTAACAAATCAGCAGATTGGAAAAGTAATTAAACAATACGGGCAATGTGGCTTGGATGGGATTGTTTTTCGGATTTTTCTCAAAGTATTGAGCGATGCGGTTGGCTTTCAAAACATCTTTTGTGGCAATCGCTTTCAGCAATTCAAAATTATT
>CALUTX010000185.1 GCA_944323815.1 uncultured Parabacteroides sp.
GAAACGGGCATGGCAGTCATGCAAGGAGCCGACGAAATTGACATGGTCATGAACATCGGCTATTTCCTCGAAGAAAATTACGAGGAACTGGCGGAAGAAATCCAAGAGGTTAAAGAGAGCTGCCGCACAGCTAAACTAAAAGTCATCCTTGAAACAGGAGCGTTAAAAAGCCCGGAAAACATTCAAAAAGCCGCTATCCTCGCCCTCTATTCGGATGCCGATTTCATCAAAACTTCAACCGGAAAAGGTTATCCAGGTGCTACACCAGAAGCCGTTTATGTGATGTGCCAAACCATCAAAAAGTACCATTCCATCACAGGCCGGAAAGTCGGTATCAAAGTATCTGGTGGTGTCCGAACGGCAGAAGAGGCCGTCCGCTACTACACGATTGTGAGAGAAATCTTAGGCAACGACTGGCTGACGAAAGAGTTGTTCCGAATCGGTGCCAGCAGCCTTGTGGAAGACATCGAACAGCGTTTGGGAGAATAAGATTCGCTCGAAATATCATTCGGAGGGTGTACCAATACACCCTCTTTTTTTGTATTCAAACATCGGGGAAAACGCCTATTTCTGACGTTCTACAATATAATCGGCCAGCATTAACAAAGCATCGCGCGCATCAGAGGAAGGCAAAGTGCGCAAAATCGCCGTCGCGCGGTCGTGATATTCCCGCATCCGCTGTTCGGCATAAGCCATTCCACCGTTTGCTTTCGCAAATTCAATCAACCAATCGACATTTTCCTGCACGAAATCTTTCTCGCGGATGATTCGCAAAGCACGCTCGACGGCATCCCGCTCCCCTACCCGCAATGCGAACAATAGCGGCAACGTAACCTTCCCTTCACGAATGTCATTACCCGTCGGCTTGCCGATATTCGCCTCCTTGTAGTAATCGAAAATATCATCCTTGATTTGGAAACAATAGCCCAAATATTCACCAGCAAGACGGCACTTTTTCACCATTTCATCGGGTGCATCGGCCGAAATCGCACCGATTTCCGTACAAGCCGAAAGCAACATCGCGGTCTTTTTCCGAATCACCTGCATGTAACAGGTTTCATCAATAATCGTTTCTTCAGCCGTTTCCAACTGCTTGATTTCTCCCTCCGAAAGGTCACGTCCCAAAGTAGAAACGATACCGACAATCTGCAAATTTCCTGTTTGGATGGAACGTATCAACGCAGACGAAAGCACAAAATCGCCCACCAAAACAGCCACCCGATTATCAAATATGGCATTGAGCGAAGGAAGTCCGCGCCGTTGTTTGGTTTCATCAATCACGTCATCATGAATCAGCGTGGCAGTATGAAGCAATTCCAAAAGGACAGCCGAATTAATCGTGTTTTCCGTCACTCCCCCACACGCCTTAGCCGTAAGGAGAACCAGCAAAGGGCGGATATGTTTACCGGTTGAATGTAATATATGTTCAATAGCCGATTGCAAAGACCCCGTACTACTCTCCAATGAAGTAGCAAATTCGTCATTAAAACGTTTAAACTCAATCGCCACCGGCTGTTCTATTTGCTGTCTATCCTTCATAATGAATCCTAAGATGCGCAAAAGTAAGAAAAAGTATCGAGTAAGCGAGTTTTTTCGTACATTTACCGGCAAATGTCCCACTAAAACGTGTTAAAAAGCAATGAAATTATTTCTGATAGATGCCTATGCGCTGATTTACCGTTCTTATTATGCATTCATTAAAAATCCGCGTATCAACTCCAAAGGTTTAAATACCTCGGCCATATTCGGATTTACAAACAGCTTAGAAGATGTTACCCGGAGGGAAAATCCGACCCACATCGCCATTGCGTTTGACCCGAAAGGTTCCACTTTCCGCCACGAGATTTATGAACCCTACAAAGCGCAGCGGGAAGAAACGCCCGAAGACATCCGCAAATCCATCCCGATTATCAAAGAACTCATCGAGGCATACAACATCCCCATCTTGGAAGTTCCGCATTACGAAGCAGATGATGTCATCGGCACCGTTGCCCATCAAGCCGCCCAAGAAGGATTTGACGTTTATATGATGACACCCGACAAAGACTACGGGCAACTGGTCGACACGCATATATTCATGTATCGCCCCCGCTTTGGCGGAGACTATGAGATATTAGGTGTGCCCGAAATTCTGGATAAGTACGGGCTGACTTCCGTCAAACAGGTCATCGATCTGCTTGGGTTGATGGGCGACAGTTCGGACAACATCCCCGGATGCCCGGGTGTCGGCGAAAAAACCGCTCAAAAACTATTGGCCGAATATGGAACGGTCGAAAACGTATTGGCAAACATCGACAACCTGAAAGGTTCCTTACAAAAAAAGATTGCAGCGAACGAAGAGCAAATCCGCCTCTCCAAATTCCTGGCAACGATCAAGACAGACGTTCCCATCCGATTCGACGCAGAACAATGCCTCCGTAGGCCGGTCAACAAAGAACGGCTGATTGAGATGTTCACCGAACTGGAGTTCCGAAATTTCTTAAACCGGCTGACCGAATCAAGCGAGTCGACCTCCACCGCCTCTACTGCCACCCAAACACGCAGCAAGAAATCCACGCAAAGCAAAACCCGGAAAGAAGCCGCCGCGGAAGGCCCTGTTCAAGGCTCGCTCTTTGCAGAATTTGCGACCGAACCCCCAGCTGTTCGCAAATATTCAACTCTCAAGAACTTAAGAACGACCCTTCACTCCTATCATCTTGTTGATACTGAAGAGAAAAGAGTCGAATTAGGGCGCTTTTTGGAGGGTCAGGAATTTTTCGCGTTTGACACGGAAACCGACGGAATCGACCCGATGAGCTCCGGATTGGTCGGCATGTCGTTCGCCGTGAAAGAAAACGAGGCGTGGTACGTCCCCATTCCCGCCGACCGGGAAGAGGCTCTGAAGGTGCTCGCCCCCTTCTCCCCTGCCCTACAAAATCCGAAGTCGACTAAAATCGGACAGAACATCAAATTCGACATCCTGGTCGTCCGCAAATACGGCATCCGGATGGCCGGTCCGCTTTTCGACACGATGATCGCCCATTACCTGCTCAATCCGGAGTTGCGCCACGGTATGGACTATCTAGCGGAAACATACCTGCACTATCGGACGATTCACATCGAAGAGCTCATCGGCCCCAAAGGAAAGAAACAACTCAACATGCGCGATGTTCCCATTCCCCAAATAGCCGAGTATGCCGCCGAAGATGCTGATGTCACACTCAAACTCAAAAACTATTTCGAACCTTTCCTGAAAAAAGAAGAGGTCGAATCGCTTTTCTACAACATCGAGATGCCGCTCATTTATGTACTGGCAGAAATGGAATACACCGGCGTCACATTAGACACTGTCGCATTGAAACAATCTTCGCAAACATTAGCCACCGAACTAAAACGGCTGGAAAATGAAATCTATGAACTTGCCGGGAAAAAGTTCAACATCAACTCAAGCCGCCAAGTTGGCATCATTCTTTTTGAAGAACTCAAAATAGAAGAAAAGGCGAAAAAGACAAAAACGGGCAGTTACAGCACCAGCGAAGAAATCCTAACCAAAATGCGTTCCAAACATCCCATCATCGAGAAACTGTTGGAATATCGCGGCATCAAGAAACTGCTCAGCACCTACATCGACGCCCTCCCCGAGCTGATTAACCCCGAAACCGGAAAGATTCACACCTCCTACAACCAGGCGGTCACGTCGACGGGTCGCCTCAGCTCGACGAACCCCAACTTGCAGAACATCCCCGTGCGCGACGAACTGGGGCGCGAAATCCGCAAGGCGTTTACAGCCGAGAACGAAGATTGCATCTTCTTCTCCGCCGACTATTCGCAAATCGAGCTACGCATCATGGCGCATCTCAGCAACGACGCCCACATGATCGAGGCGTTCCGCGAGGGAGCCGACATCCACGCCGCCACCGCCGCCAAGATTTACGACGTTCCACTTTCGGAGGTGACGTCAGACATGCGCCGGAAGGCAAAGACCGCCAATTTCGGTATCATCTACGGCATCTCGGTGTTCGGGCTTGCCGAGCGGCTCAACATCCCGCGCGCCGAAGCGAAGGAGCTGATCGAGGGTTACTTCCGAACCTATCCCGACATCCGCGCCTACATGGACGAAAGCATCCTGGCCGCCCGGGAGAAAGGATATGTAGAAACGATTTATAAACGAAAACGTTTCCTGCCGGACATCAATTCGCATAACGCCATCGTGCGTGGCTACGCCGAGCGCAACGCCATCAACGCACCGATACAGGGAAGCGCCGCCGACATCATCAAGGTGGCAATGGTGCGCATCTTCAACCGCTTCGAAGCAGAAGGATTGAAGAGCAAGATGATTCTGCAAGTACACGACGAACTCAACTTCAACGTCTATAAAGACGAACTGGAGCGCGTGAAGCAAATCGTACTCGAAGAGATGGAGCACGTCATTCCGCTGCAAGTGCCGCTCATCGCGGATTGCGGAGAAGGGACGAACTGGCTCGAGGCGCATTGACGACAACACCAATCCGGCAGGATTTACGCCGTCGCTCCAGTCGACAGCACTAATCCGCGCGGAAAAGCATCGTCGACTCAGTCGATAACGCCAATCCGCCAGGAAAAGCACTTTCGACCGAGTCGAAAGCCCCAATCCAAGCGGAGAAGTGCCGTCGACTCAGTCGAAAGTGCAAATCCTGCCGGAGTAGCTCTGTCGACGCATGAATTACATTTACATTCAATAAACATGAAACAGATTGCCTACTTTTCAATCCTTCTCGCGCTCGCCGCTTGTGGCGAACGCACGCAAATGGCTTCAGAATTGCTGGTAGCCGACAAAAACGTCGATTGTCCGACGCAAGAAATCTATCTGGAAGACATTGCCGACGTGGACTACATCCCGCTGGTGACGACCGACTCCATCTTGCTCGGCGACATCATTCCGACCTCCGTTTCCCCCGAAGGCATCGCCCTCAGAGGCGGCCAACCGGGCGAACTCCTGCTGCTCAACCCGACGGGACAAAAGCTCGTGGGGAGAGTCTGCCGATGCGGGCAGGGCCCGGAGGAATACATCGTGATTGACCGCTGCGTCGTCGATTGGAAGCGTCGCGAGGTCTATATTGCCGATTACACCCACCTGAAAGCGTATGATTTCGCCGGAAACTACCTCCGCACACTGCTCACCAAAGAGGAGATAGCCAAGCTGGACATCTGTAACCTGAACGCCGACCAGCTTCTGTGCGCCCGCGAGCGGGAAAACTGCGAGACGCCTTATCACCCCTATTTCACCCTCTCGAAAGCGGACGGACGGGTCGATACGCTCACGTCGATTGAGCTCCCCCGTTTCATCGCCAGCAATCGGACGGTCTTGTCGAACGACGGACCCGGCTACAATGCGCCCGTATTCCTCTCACTGCTTGTCAGCTGTGCAGACCGCACCTGGCTCACTGCGCCAGCGTTGGATACCATTTTCCAAATCAATCCCGACCGTAGCCTGCTGCCGGTAATGGCGCCGCTCCGTGCCCCGACGCGCGACGAGGAGGCGCCGTTGCTGCATTTTCGCGGCATAAACGACCGCTACATAT
>CALUTX010000186.1 GCA_944323815.1 uncultured Parabacteroides sp.
TTTCTGGAGGATACGGGGTTATTTCTTGAGTTATAAACAAAATTCTTTTTGCATCCATTCTGTACATTCTTTATTTTAAGTGGCTACAAAGATACAAATTTTCTTTCATTTACCGCAATTATTTCGTTGCTTTGCACCCTCAAAAAACATCGGAAAGATGAAAACAGTAAGTAGTATTCAAGAATTGAAGGCTTATCTTGCCGCAGAAAGACAGGATAACAAGCAAGTTGGTTTTGTCCCCACCATGGGGGCGTTGCATGCCGGACACCTGAGTCTGGTAAAGCGTTGTCGGGAGGAAAATGACGTTTGTGTGGTCAGTGTGTTTGTCAACCCGACGCAGTTTAACGATAAGCATGATTTGGAGACCTATCCGCGCACGCTGGACAAAGATTGCGCGCTGTTGGAAACGGCGGGTTGCGATTATGTGTTTGCTCCGTCGGTCGAGGAGATGTATCCGGAACCCGATACGCGGACGTTTGATTTCGGGACGGTTTCGGCTGTGATGGAGGGGGCGCGTCGCCCGGGGCACTTCAACGGAGTCGCCCAGATTGTAAGTAAACTGTTTTATGCCGTCGAACCGAACCGGGCCTATTTCGGTGAGAAAGATTTCCAGCAGATTGCTGTCATCCGTGCGATGGTGAAGCAGTTGCAAATCCCGGTCGAGATTGTCGCCTGCCCGATTGTCCGTGAAGCGGACGGTTTGGCATTGAGTAGTCGGAACGTTCGGTTGACGCCCGAACAACGCCAAAAAGCACCGCTGATTGCACGCACGTTGAAAGAAAGTGTTACCTTTGCAGCCGGAAAGAGCGTGCAGGAGGTGATTGATTATGTGGTCAATCGGATTAATGCGGAGCCGGATATGCGCGTGGAGTATTTCGAGATTGTAGACGGCAACACGATGGAGGCTATCGGTCAATGGACCGACACGACCTATCCGGTGGGTTGCATCACGGTCTACTGTGGGGAAGTCCGCCTGATTGACAATATCAAATATTGATTGAGGGGAAACTGAAGTTTTCCCGGCGGGAAACCGGATTTACACTGGCATGAAACAGCAGTTCCACTGGCATGAAATGGAACTTCCACTGGCATGAAATGGACGGTCTATAAGTGGTTCGAAATGAGTGCAATAAATAATATATAAATTCTATGCTGATAGAAATTTTGAAATCCAAGATTCACCGGGTGACGGTGACGGATGCGAATCTGAATTATGTCGGGAGCATTACGATTGACGAAGATTTGATGGATGCTGCCAACCTGATTGAGCATGAAAAGGTTGCGATTGTGGACAACAACAATGGCGAACGTTTCGAGACCTACGTGATTAAGGGAAAGCGCGGAACGGGAACGGTTTGTCTGAACGGTGCGGCTGCCCGCCGGGTACAGCCGGGCGACATCGTAATCATCATGTCGTATGCAATGATGGATTTTGAAGAGGCGAAGTCGTTTAAGCCGACGGTTGTATTTCCGGATACATCTACGAACCTGCTTAAATAGCAACGTGTGTGTGAGGAAGCGAGCGGTATAGACGATAAGTAAAGAGAATGAAAGAGAAAAGCTCGTCGGGTCATGACGGGCTTTTTTTGTCGAAAAGATTGGAGGGTTATAAATGAAAAGTATGTACACAAACAAACAGATTTGGAATGTCAGTTATCCGATTTTTTTAAGTCTTTTGGCGCAAAATGTAATCAATGTGACCGATACGGCTTTTTTGGGGCGCGTCGGTGAGGTGGAATTGGGTGCGTCGGCGATGGGCGGATTGTATTATATCTGTGCATTCACGATTGCCTTCGGCTTCAGCACCGGTTCGCAAATTATCATGGCGCGGCGGAACGGGGAACGCAATTACAAGGAGGTCGGGCCGGTGATGATACAGGGTGTTTTGTTCCTGTTGGCCTTGGCTGCGTGTATGTTTCTCCTTTCCCGGCTGTTTGCGCGGGATATTATGCGGATGTTGATTTCTTCGGATACGATTTTGGCTGCGACGGAAGAGTTTCTCGACTGGCGCGTGTTCGGGTTCTTTTTCTCGTTCATCGGCGTGATGTTCCGGGCCTTGTTTATCGGGATTACGCGGACGAAGGTGCTGACACTGAATGCCATTGTGATGGCGTTGACCAATGTGCTGCTCGATTATCTGCTGATATTCGGCCATTGGGGGCTGCCGGCATTGGGCGTGAAAGGGGCGGCCATTGCGTCGGTCATCGCCGAGGCGGTTTCGATAGTGTTCTATCTTATATATACGGCGTGCACGGTCGATGTGGAAAAGTATGCCCTGAACCGGTTCCGCTCGTTCGACGTCAAGTTGTTAAAGCGGGTGTTGGATATTTCGATTTTCACCATGTTGCAGTATTTCATCTCGTTGAGTACCTATTTCATGCTCTTTGTGGCCGTCGAGCATCTGGGGCAGCAACCGTTGGCGGTGGCGAATATCGTGCGGAGCGTCTATATTGTCCTGTTGATTCCAGTCAATTCCCTTTCGACAGCTACAAACACGTTCGTGAGTAACAGCATTGGTGCCGGACATAAAGAACAGGTCATCCCGATTATCCGGCACATCGCGTGGCTCTCGTTTGGTATCATGGCGGTGTTCATTCTTTTCGCCTGCCTGTTCCCTTCTGCTATCTTGTCGGTTTATACGAACAATGAGACGTTGATAGCCGCATCGGTTCCCTCTTTGTATGTGATTGCGGCAGCATTGCTGATTGGTGCGGTGGCCAATATCGTGTTCAACGGCATAACGGGGACGGGCAACACCCGTTCGGCTTTTGCCATCGAAGTGGGGACGTTGGTCTTCTATGCCTTATTTATCTATGTAGCCGGTGTGCGTCTGCATTTGCCCGTAGCCGTTTGCTTCATGACGGAAATCAT
The DNA here is from genome assembly GCA_944323815.1 of uncultured Parabacteroides sp. GTDB lineage: Bacteria > Bacteroidota > Bacteroidia > Bacteroidales > Tannerellaceae > Parabacteroides. The sequence goes on from CALUTX010000186.1 coordinate 2,872, forward strand.
CTATTATGCCGGTCTGCTGCTGGCAAGTTTGTTTTATCTGCGCTATGCGTCGTGGCAGGATAAGAAAATATAAATAAAGTATTCATTCTTTTGGTTTTGGGTTTGAAGCCGTTTTTTGCTTCCTAAATATAAAAAAGCAGGCAAAAGTGTTGTCGAGAAACAGTCGCTAATCTTTCTGTTAATCGGTAAAAAAACGCCGTTTTTTATCGGAATAGGGGAAGAAGGGAAGGAACCCGGCAGCCAATTACGTTAGGACGGTCATAGTCGCGATTGTGACCGTCCTATTCAGAATTAGGACGGTCGTAGTTACTGATTAGGACGGTCGTAATTGTCATTAAGACGGTCGTGACGACGATTGCGACCGTCCTCATAGGAGATGAAAGCGGTTGTCGGGACGATGAAGTGCCGGGTTGGAGGCACAGAGTCAAGGGTAAATCCCTGTGTCAGCTCTTTTGTGGTCTTGTCAACTCCCGATCTTGCCTGTTTTCCGACCCGACCCTCAATCGGGTTTCATACACGCGCCTCTCGCGGAGTTTAGCATTTCCAATATGTCGCACCTCCATGCTTAAAAGGTAGACAAATGCAACCGTCTGCAACCCGACTGTGCACCTCGTTCGCCCCTATGTCACTCCAAAACGTTTTTCCCTAACAAAAAGACAAACCGATTTTGTCCGGATTTTCCTACCAAATAGCGAAAAATAACCCCAAAAAGGAGGAATAAAGGGTGAAAAACGAGGAATAGGGTTGGAAAATTGGTATTTAGGAGATGATGATTTTTAAGATAGGTTTGTGAATTTAGGTTTTTTGCGATTGGGAGAGGGGATATTTTTGTTGGGAAAGAGTTCTTGCGTTATAAAATAATTTTTGTTTGTAATGAAATTGTAATACATGATGAAATAGTATAACAAAATCATCTGCAAATTAAGAAGATTGTCAGATTGTCAGTACTTATTTAGTGAAGATAAAGTTTGTGTAAGAAATGTGCTTTTTGAAATTAAGAAAATTGAAAGATTTACAATTTTTGGGGGTGATGTTTAGTAACTGTTCTGTTTGATGTGATCTACACTACTTTGCTTGTTTGAGAAACTCTTTAGATGTAAAAAAACAACATCATTTGCGTATTTTATTTGTTGAAGCAAAATATCTTAGCATACAAACTTTTATTATCGTTAAAATCATTATCTTTGCAATCAAAGAAATAATAATGAACACAATGAAAGGAATGTTCAAGACTTGATAAATTTCTCATGAAATAAAAAACATAGCATAATGAATGAAATAACCATATTATCAATGTTGCCTGCAGTTAGGAATACAGAACTCATGCGTGGCAAAACGTACATCGGAATTGATTTTGGTACATCAACAACGGTGGTATCCATCGCTTCCTACGATGAATCAGACCATAAAATTCATACGAAGTCTTTACGGTTGCCGCAAATGCTTCCAGACGGGGCTTTATACAAGTCTGAGATTGTACCTACGGTAATAGCATGGCTGAATGAGCATATTTTCGTTGGAGAGGGCGCATCACAGATGAAGTATCAACTGAAAAAGGGAAAGAATATTTGGTATTCGTTTAAAATGGAGTTGGGTGAGGATTTAGGAGCAAAGTATTACGATAGTGAATTGCGTGAGGTTGATCCTTTCCGGATAAAGAATCCTGTGGATGCTGCACGAGTATTTTTTTCTTATCTTAAATATCTAATTCTTAGATACTGCACCGAAAATAATATCAGTACAGACATTTTGTATGCAGTAAGCATTCCGGCATCATTTGAGGCTAATCAACGAAAAGATTTACTTGACGCTTTAATGGCGAATGATATGAAAATATCAAAGCAAGCCCTTATAGACGAGCCGAATGCAGCTTTTATTAGCTATGCCGTATCACGGGCAGTAGAAGACCGTCCTATGTTCATGAGTCCGAATTATAACTCGAAAGTTTTGGTCTTTGATTTCGGAGGAGGTACATGTGATATATCAATACTTGAGATAGGACAGAATGCTAATGGATTCTTTTCTAAGAATGTAGCCATTTCAAAGTTTACGAAGCTAGGAGGTGACGATATAGACAGGTACATAACATATCATTATCTCATGCCACGCTTTTTGGAAGCTAATGGAAAGAAAAAAGAACAGTTTCGGACGAATGAGCGCAAACAAATAGCCTCTGCGCTTTATAAAGTTGCAGAACGGCTGAAAATATTAGTGAACAAAACATTGGCAACGCTTGCTTCTGATTTTGTAATACCTGGTGTAAAATCAAGTGATTCAAAGACAGAAATAGAATCTGAAATTAAAGTCACTACCAGTAAAGGTACGCTTAAACAGAACAAGTTCTACCTGACAAATAAGGAGCTTACAGAAACAATGGCTGTGTTCTTGAAATTAGGATGTGGTAAGACTACCCGCATAAAAGGGGAAGATGAATACAATAGCATATTTTCGCCTATAGAGAGTGCTATCAAGAAGTCCAAGACACCCAAAGAGGAAATTGATTATGTTTTACTTATCGGAGGAAGTAGCAAAAGTCCATACATCCAAGAAGCCTTACATTCTTATTTTGAAGATTCTGAAATATTGGTTCCGATGGACCTGCAAACCCACGTTTCACAAGGAGCAGCCATTCACAGCTTATTGTTCAATGGTATGAA
>CALUTX010000187.1 GCA_944323815.1 uncultured Parabacteroides sp.
GTCCATCGGAAGCGACATGCTGCCTTCCAACCCGAGAAACTCCACGCCCAGCCCGACTTCCGGTTTCACACCAATGGATACTTCTTCCGTCCACGCACAATAATCATCACCTGCAGAACCGAACAGGTAGCCGGAGGCGAGTTTATCATTCACATACGCTTTCGGCGAAAAATAGGGCCCTAAGAAATCATATAGCTTCATGGAAATTTTCGGATAAGCAGCAACCTCTACTTCCAGTTTGTTTTCATCCCGCAGTTCCAACGGATGCGGCGTATAATCATAACGTGCGTCGCCAAGCGGTTTCCACTCCGAGCCGTCATACTCAATGCCCAGTGTCAAGCCGCCGGTTAGGGTAACGCCACCGGTCGCGACCTTATCCATCTCCCCCTGCAGCGAAAGGTCGCTCATCATCTCTGCCGAGAGCGTGAAGATAACCGGAATCCCCACAGGGGTCATGAAGGTGAACAACGCCGGGCCGAACTTCCCGAACTTCAACATATCGAACCCGACCGAGAACTCGCCGTGCGCTTCTGCCCGCAGAATCATCTCGCTCAATACGTCGGCATCGAACGAGAAGCGGCATTCTTCCAAATCACTGACCTTTATTTTCAGGTTCTCCCCTATTTCCCGCTCTTGAACGGCTTCACCAAAACGGAAGTAAGCGTCCGTCTTCAACTGGAACTGCTGTTTGAAAGACTCCCATGAAAGTTTGGCATCTTGACCACTCGATGCTCCAATCGTCATTCCAGACATACTTATATTGAAAAGGTCGATAAAGCTACCATCTTCCGCCCGCGTCTGCGTATTTATATCGTACAAAGTCTGAAAACTTCCATCCGCTGCCCGCACGACTATCTTCACTGGATGCAACACGCCGTTGGCATCGATGGATGCCATCGTGCCCGCCTTTGTTTCCGTACGGGCGGCAGAGGGGGTGAGAGATATAGTAAACTCGGTGTCGGAAAAAAGCTCCGTCATGTCCGCACCGATGGTCTGCAAACGGGCGGTATTGCTGCTGACCGCACTCTGCATTACGCGGCGAATGTGCGCCGACGTGTCAGTCTCGACCACAAGAAGCGAATAGCCATTCTCGAACGTAGGCACCTCGCCGTCGGTAAAGGCAAGCGACAGTTCGCCTGTTTCGGGATTAAAACTTTGGATGTCGGTCTGTTCCCAGTCGATGGGGACGTAGGTGGACGTTCCGTCGCCCGACGGGGTCGGTTTGTCGGGGCCGTCCGGTTCGTTTTCTTCGCTACACCCAGCTGACAGCAAAAGGGCCAAGAGGAACATTGCATAGGTAAAAATCTGTTTCATAAGCAGTTGTTGATATTTAAATGATAGTATGTTTGAGTGAAACGTTGCGCTCAATCGAAGCGCAGACGCTACGCTCAGGTTAAGCGCAGACGCTACGCTTCGATTGAGCGTAACGCTATGCGCCGATTGAGCGTAACGCTACGCTTCGACGGAGCGATGCCCTACGCTCGGCCTGAGCGATGAGGCTCGCTCTGCCTGAGCGCAAAATCAAAGTCCACCGGGACGCTCTTCATCGTCGTCGCCGTCATCCGGAGTGGGCACCTCGCCGATATAAAGAGGTTCGTAAACCAATGTGCGAGGAGACTTTAACAACGTACTCGCGCTACTGTAATAAGTTTCAATTTCCAAACGGTAAGTACCTTCTGCCAATGTTGTCGGGACAACCAGCATCAGACGTTTGGGGTCGTTGATGCTCAGCGATGTGATGGTAGCAGCCTCCGCGTCGGTTTCGACATTGACAAAACGTACTGTACCCATACCCGAACCATCGGCGTTAACGCAGCGGATTTTCTTGCCTGTGATGTCGATGGTATTCCCCGGCGTCATAAAGCCGTCGGTACGCTTCGTCGCCGAGTCTATCACCAAGCCGATACGTGCGCCACCCATGTCGCGCACATTACCGGAAAATTCGGGCACAACCGCTTCAAGTTCCGTGCGCATCGCGTCGGAGGGGGTGATACTGACCGTGCATTTATTTTTCGCGGTATTAAACACGCCGTCTTTTCCAATAAAAGCTCCCTGTATGACGGGCTGAAAGATGGCGGCGGGCGTCACCACAATGTTGCAGGCGGCCACCTCCTCGCGGATTTTTTGAAATAGGAGATTAGCGATATTCACCACCGTGTCTTCCCGGTACTCCGTACGCTCCTTCACAATCTCGGCTGCCAACGCTGCAATGTCTTTCGACAGCAACGTGCGCACCTGTGCCGTGTAGTCGTTTGTCACATCTTTCGTCAATACGTTCTCTTCAAGGTCGAAGAACCACTTATAACTTTTCTTAGCCATGGTAAATTACGTTTTTTATGAGTAATTACTAAATCCAAACGACCAAAGATAGTGATATTTCCCATAAAAACAAAAAAGGCGTCTCAAACCGACGCCCTTTTTGCTTGCAGACTTAAAATAGAATACTCGAACATAATAACTTTAAACGGGTTAAATGTAGAAACGTTCTGGTTTCGCTTCTCGCCCTATATAGATGCGAATATCATGCCAAACCTTTCAAGCCGTATTACAATCATCCCTAAACAACTGTTTTCCAAGCAGAAAAACAAAAAGTCAATTCTCAACCCGTTGAAGCCACAAACGGGGAATGTGGAGAAAAGGTGTGGAATTTTTCTACAAACAGCGTTCCACAGCTTGAGCGACCAGTTGCGTCGCCTGACGAATCACATCACTCAACAGGCGATGCCAGCCGTCGTCCGTCAGCGATTCGTCGTTCTTCTCCAACATACGCAATTGGGCAACCAAAGCAGTCGCGCCCAACATGGAGAAAAGCGGTATCAGCTTGTGTGCCACGCGGGAGGCATCCGCGCGTGCCGTTGAATCAAGCGCCGCTTGCAAAAGCGAAATACTTTTACGGGTCTCCTCGGCAAACGTCCGGATAATAGACGCCGACGCTTCTTTGTCTTCACCGGCAAAAGCCGTCAGCGAATCAAAATTGAACGTCGGTACGGCTTCCGACTGAATATCCGCCTGCAACAGGCTATTCAGCAAGGCAATCAGCTGACGCGCCGTAAAAGGCTTGTTCAGGAAGCCGGTAAATCCCGCCTCCAAATAGTGGGTATGTTCGTTCTCAATGCTTGCCGAAAGGGCGATGACCGGAACACTCTCGGTCCCTGGAATACCCGAAGTCCGAATCGCCTTGAGCAACCCGTAACCATCCAATCCGGGCATCTGAATATCGGTGATAATCGCATCAAAAGTCGTATTGCAAAGCATATCGACCACCGCAGAAGGGTCGGTGCAACTGGCGACCTCCACGTGGTTACGCTTCAAGAACTCTTCGGTCAATGCCAACTGGAGCGGATCGTCGTCAACCAACAGGCAGTAAATATCCCGCCCTTCAAACGTTTTACCCTCCTCTTCCTTAGGCTCCTGCTCGGTCGGCAATGTTTGCACTTCCGACTCTTCCAACGGCAATACGATGGTGAAGTCGCTCCCTTTTCCAGGCAGGCTCTGCAATGTGAGCGTGCCGTGCATCAATTCGATGAGTTTGCGGGTAATGGACAGCCCCAAGCCGAATCCCTCCTCCTTTTCCGTGCCGGACAAGCGTGTAAACTCGCCGAAAATTTTCTCCTGTTCCTCCTGCGGGATGCCCGTCCCCGAGTCGCTGACAACGATAACCAGCTCATGGTCGGTACTAATATAGCGGACGCGCAGAACCACACGTCCTTCGTGCGTGAACTTGATGGCATTGGAGAGCAAATTGCTGACAACCTGCCTGATGCGTATCGGATCACCCGCATAAAGACGTTCCATGCCCTCCTCTTTCCTATCCAAGAGAAGCGAAAGCCCCTTGGCTTCTGCTATCGGCCGGAAACTACCGTATATTTCATTGAAAAGCGTGCGCACGCTGAAGGGAACATTTTGTATCTCCATCTGCCCGGATTCCAAGCGGTGAAAGTCGAGCAAGCCATTGACGAGTGAAAGGATATGATCCGACGACCCTTTCATGTTGTCAAGGTAATATTGTTCGCGTTCATCCTCCGGATGGCGGCGCGTCAAAAGTTCGATATAACCAATGATGGACGAAAGGGGCGCCCGGATGTCGTGGCTGATGGTCAGCATCAATTTCTCCCGCCTTCGGAGCAGGTCTTCGGCGTATAACTTCGCCTTTTCCAACTGCTGTCTGAAATACTGGCTCCGCGAGACGTCGCGGGCAATCAGGATAATAAACACAATCCCAATCATAAAAGAAAGGAGCGCGATACCGGCTATCAGATAAGAGGTTTCGCGCACGACCGCCTGCTTCTTCATCACGCGGGCCATCGACGAGTTCACCTCGTCCTCCTCAATGTCGCGCAAAATCTGGTTGATTCGGCTGGTGATGATGCTGTTATTATAACGCAAGTTGGCAGCCCGTTCCAGCAGCCGATCGACAATCTGTTTCCGCTGGTCGGCCACGCTGTCCTGCAGATTCTTCAACACCGTCATAATCGTGTCTGCCGGATTGAAGGTGCTCACTAACGTGTCGGTGACAATCTGCCGAGTCGTGTTTATCACCACCGTCGTGTCTTCTTCGGGCGGCGAAAAAGCATCGGCCAAACGACGGAAAAACCCCCGCCGTTCACGCGGTTGGGACGATTTCACAGAGTCCTGACGCACGATGACCCGCTGCTGCACTTCTACCTGCCGGATAACGGTGTCTTGTCGGGCAATCATCTTCTCGATGTTTTGGGCATAAAGGTTTTCCGTATTCGTTTCTTTCCAAGTCTCCAACAACCGGCGCGTGTTCCAACGTTTTTGTTCAATCAACATTTCAATCGTGTCAATCTTTGGAAGCAGCTCTTCGTTCGATACGAGAACACGCAACGAATCCATGTTCTGCAACGCCTTGTTCAACGTCCGGTTGAAATGCCGGATTTCGCCATTCGGTCGCCCGATAATCTGCCCCAGCGCCTCGCTTTCATAAAGCAACGAAAGCGTATTCGTGACCAGATACACCTTCTCCCGCGAAAGAGCGTCGTCGGTGTCATCTTCCCCCGCAAACTGCTCAATGATATTATATATGTAAACGACCGAGCAAACGGTTATCAGGACTAAAAGCAAATATCCCAATACCACCTTACTCGTAATATGTCCGTTCTGCCCGCTCATTTCCGTTATCTTACATGAAAGAATCAGACAAATGTAAACCTTCTCTTCCAAATACCCATGCAATGGAACCATAAAAAAGCGTTCCTTCCATTTAATTAAAAGAAGAATAGACAGAAAGTATCTCCAAACAGGCTAAGGCTATTCGGATTTACCCTCCGCCTAAATCCGTCGAAAAGGACATCCCAGCGAGGAATGTGATGCCGTCGTGATGAATTGTCAGAAAAAAAATCTCGCACAACATTAGGAATATTAAAAAATATGACTACCTTTGCACCGTCAAAATCAAGATTACTCATTCATACAAACATCAGGAGAGATGGTAGAGTGGTCGATTACAACGGTCTTGAAAACCGTCGTACCGAGAGGTACCGGGGGTTCGAATCCCT
>CALUTX010000188.1 GCA_944323815.1 uncultured Parabacteroides sp.
GATAATCCTTGTCAAGCCCTGCAATAATCTTCAATAACGTTGATTTACCGGAACCGTTCAGACCGATAATGCCGATTTTCGCACCATAGAAAAAGGAAAGGTAAATATTCTTCAATACTTGTTTCTGAGGCGGGAAGATTTTGCTCACTCCCACCATTGAGAAAATAATTTTTTTATCGTCAGCCATAATCCGTATAAAATTAAAAAGGCAAAGATAAAAATTTTTGGGAATGTGCGCATACAAAATCCCGTCATGTTCAAAACTCGACAGTCAACCCGATGGTGGGTATCAACGTACCACTCTCCTGCGTCAAACGCTTCATGCGGTATCGTTGTTCGGAAACCGGCGCTTCGGGATTTTCAATGACGCCCGTACTCATCAGCACATCCGGCTGTTTCAATACACTCTTCGTCACATTCTGTATGTCCAAATAGATCCCCAGCCGCCAGTTGCGGAAGTAATAATTCTTATCCACACGCACATCCAACTGGGCAAAAGCATCCAGCCGCCCGGTATTATAGCGCGAATAATCATAATAGGGACGCCCCTGCACGTCCCATGCCTGCACCAGCGACGACTTGTCTTCGTCGTACGGCGTATAAGGGCTTCCGCCGATGGCGCTCAACTTGGCGCCCACGCTCCAATTGCGTTTTAAATCAAGCGTTCCGCTTACATTGGCGATAAAACGGTTGTCCCATGCCGAAGGGAGGTATTCCCCCTCTTTCCCCGAACGATATTCACTACGGAAATAGGTCAAGGAGGCCACAGAAGTGAACTTGCCGGGAATCTGCCAGCGCATACTCCCTTCCACCCCGTACGCACGCCCCTCGGCCACAGGCGTCAGCCGCTCATTGCCGACTACGCCATAGTCATTCCCTTTACAGGCCAAAGGAATCCCGTCTTCCACAGAAAGAGGAATACGCGCATATTGCTTATGAAACCCTTCGACAGAAAGTACCATCCGCTCATTGACATTCCATTCCACACCTACATTGGCATTCGTCACGCGCATGTATTTCAAAGACTTGTTGGCATATACACTGGATTCGTCTTTGAAGCCCAAAGCCGTATAAGAGGGCAACTGATGATAAAGTCCCACAGCCGCATTAAGCGCCCATGCCGACAGGAAACGGTAGGAAACCGACAAATTGGGCGACAGATTTTCCCAAAAACGAGCCATCTGCGACGAGTAGTTACAACCATCGAGACGCAATCCCAACGTCGCCGTCAGACGGTTATCCACCGTCTGATAACGGGCCGAAGCAAAGGCACTCCAGCCCACGATGTCCAATACGGTTTCCTGTTCGTGTCGCACTTGGGCGTCGGATTGATACAACCGCAGGAAAGTCCGGTCGTCATAACGGGCATAATAGGCTTCAATCCCCTGCACCCAACTCCACCGTTCCCCGTAGGTACGATTTTCTGCCCGGAGGGTAGTTTTCTGTTCATGCGCACGCAAGTCCAACGTCAGATTTTCCGGAGATGAATCATCATTGTTCCGGTACTTCAAATTCTGATTGCCCAAATAGTTGTAACCAATGCTGACCGTCTGTACATGCTGACCGGCATAATGCTTGTAGGCTGCCCCCAACGTGAAGGTCTGTTGCTTGATACGGGGTAGATAGCTTAACATGTATTCGGCATCCTCGCCCTTCTCGTCTGTATTCAATTTCATGTTGTCGATACCTGTCAGCCCCAGAAAGACCAATTCGTCCTTCTCCGTCAGTCGGGTTTTGATTTTGAATTGTCCGTCTATATAATTGGGTAAGAAAGGAAGACCCAGCAATTTGAAAAGCAGTTGGAGGTAAGACTGTCGTACAGAAAACAGATAAGTCGTATGTTTGCCGAAATGCCCGGCACCACTCAGCGAAACCTCCGATGCCCCCAACGTTCCTTTGAACGTATGGTCGTCCGGATTGCCGTCACGCAGACGTATATCCATCACCGAACTCAAAGCCCCTGCTTTGTCTACCGGGAAAGCCCCCGTATAGAATTGTACTTCACGAATCAAATCGGCATTCAGGATGCTTACCGGCCCTCCCGATGCCCCCTGCGTGGCAAAATGGTTAATGTTGGGGATCTCTATCCCATCCAGATAGAAACGATTCTCAGAGGGCGAACCTCCTCTCACAATCAAGTCATTGCGATAGCCAATGGGAGAAAAAGAGACCCCCGGATAGGAACGGACTATACGCGAAATGTCCCGATTGCCTCCCGGGCTTTTCTCTATTTCACTCAAACCGATAATCTGTAAACTCACCGGACTGGCTTTTATCCGGCGGAAAGGGGTAGCCCGTACCGTCACTTCGTCCAATTGGGAGGCATCTTCTTCCAATTCCAATTCGACCGGGGGCAGCTTCCCGGATACGATATATTCTTCTGAAAGCAAATTTTTGTAACCGATGCAGGTCACGGATAGCTGATAAATACCCGGAGCCACATGCTCGATACAAAATACGCCGGCCGTATCGGTCGATGCCCCTTTGCCCGGATGCCCGTATAAAGCGACATTGGTATAAGGAATCGGAAGACGCGAAAGCTTGTCAATCACCCTCCCCCGAACCTCGTAATCTTCGGCAAAGGCAGATAAAGACACTCCGATAACTCCCACGAACAGACAAAAAAAGTAACGTAACGACATACCTGTTTTAAATAGCCCGTTAAAACTGGGCAAAGATACAGACATTCGTACACAGAAACAACCTTTTTTATTGCACTTGCTTCTGCTGTTCCGCATTATACCGATCTCCCACCACAGGAATTGCTGCCACCCGATTTTCCAATTCCTTCCATTCCTCCGGCGTGAGAGAAAAATCCAACGTATGGAAGAACACTTTTCCCTCCTTGTAAAATCATTTTCTTCCTATGAATCTCTGATTCCACGATTCTTTTTGCCGCTTTTTTCACAGATTTATACTAAGTTTGCAACCATTAGAAACAAAAACAAATGACAAAACAGGGAACCATATTAGTGGTAGACGATAACAAAGGCATCCTTGCCGCCGTCCAGTTGCTGCTGGGTACATGTTTCGAGCAGGTAATCACCCTTTCCAATCCGAACCAGATACTGAACACCTTGCGGGAAAATCCGGTCGACCTCGTCCTGCTGGATATGAACTTCAGCGCCGGCATCAACAATGGAAACGAGGGGCTTTTCTGGCTCTCGGAAATACATAAAACGGATGCCTCCATACCGGTCGTCCTCTTCACGGCTTACGCAGATATAGATCTCGCGGTGCGCGGTATCAAGGAGGGCGCCTTTGACTTTGTAGTCAAGCCGTGGGACAATGCGAAGCTGCTCGAAACGCTCCGCAATGCCTATTCCGCCGGAAAGACAGACCGACGTGACAACGGCTATTCAAACAAGCAACCCACCGGAGAAAGCGGCATGTACTGGGGAACAAGCGAGCGCATGACACAGCTTCGCGCACTCATTACCAAAGTCGCCCTGACAGATGCAAACCTGCTCATCACAGGAGAAAATGGAACGGGAAAAGAGATGTTGGCACGCGAGATACACCGCCTTTCCGGCCGTCGGCAAAAACCGATGGTCACCGTCGACATGGGCGCCGTCAGCGAGACGCTGTTCGAAAGCGAATTGTTCGGGCATGTAAAAGGCTCGTTCACGGATGCGCACGCCGACCGTCCGGGCAAGTTCGAGGCAGCCAACGAAGGCACTCTTTTCCTGGACGAAATCGGGAACCTTCCTTACCATCTGCAAGCCAAACTGCTGACCGTCTTACAACGGCGCAGCATTGTCCGCGTAGGCAGTAACACGCCCATCCCGGTCAACATCCGGCTCATTTGCGCCACCAACCGCGATTTGGAAGCCATGGTGCGAAAAGGAGATTTCAGGGAAGACCTGCTCTACCGCATCAATACGATACACGTCGAAATTCCTCCGCTGCGCGAACGCCCGGAAGACATCATTCCTTTGACTGAAATCTTCCTCTCCAAATATGCCTCGCTTTACGGCAAACCGCAATTCGCGCTTACGACCGACGCCAAAGAGAAATTGAAGGCGCATCCTTGGTATGGAAACATACGGGAGTTGGAGCACACCGTCGAGAAGGCCATCATCATCGCCGACGGAAAACGCATCGAAGCGACGGATTTCGACCTCCCGCCCGTCCGCCACAAAGAGCCGGCAGAACAAAAAGAGACGACCTTGGAGGAAATGGAATACCGGATGATTAAAGAGGCGATGGTAAAATACGACAGCAACCTCTCGGTCGTAGCCAGCCGATTGGGCATCTCCAGACAAACCCTGTACAACAAACTCAAACGATACGAACTCTAAATGCCACGCAAACTGCTTCAAAACTTCCGAATCCAATTGGCGCTTTTCGGCGGCCTCACCATCGCCGGGACGCTTTTTGCCGTATACGAACTGTGGGAAGGGTTTGCCGTGACGCTCACCCTGTGGGTGCTGCTGCTCAGAAAGATGATCCACGCAGACAAACGACAGGCGCAAAAGGTTGCGTTCATGTTTGACGCGATTGACAACAGTGATTACGTTTTCCATTACGCGACGACCCACGTCCCGTCGGACGACCGCCTCGTCAACGAATCGCTCAACCGCATCATGCGCATCCTCTTCCAAGTCAAAGTGGACACCGCCGAACGGGAGAAATACTACGAACTGATTCTCAACTCGGTCAATACGGGGATTATCGTACTGGACGACAACGGAAACATCTACCAAAAGAACAACGAAGCCCTCCGCCTGTTGGGGCTTACCATCTTCACCCATGTGCGCCAATTGTCGCGCATCGACCCACAATTGGAAGAGGCTTTCTGGCATCTTCAGCCGGGCGACAAGCATCAGATTGCCTTCACAAACGAACGGGGCAACGTCCATCTGTCCGTGCGCGTCTCGGAAATGACGCTTCAGGAGAAGCATGTCCGCATCCTCGCCATCAACGACATCAACAGCGAGCTGGACGAGAAGGAAATCGACTCGTGGATACGCCTCACGCGCGTCCTCACGCACGAAATCATGAACTCCGTCACGCCCATCACGTCGCTCAGCGACACGCTCCTCTCCCTCCACCGTCAGATGGACGACGACATCCGCAGCGGGCTGGAAACCATCAGCACGACCGGGAAAAGCCTGATGGCTTTCGTCGAATCCTACCGCAAATTCACGCACATCCCGACGCCCGTGCCGACGCTCTTCTTTGTCCAGAAATTCCTCGAACGGATGATTCAACTGGCCTGCCATCACAACGATTATCCGCAGATTGCTTTCCATTTAGAAGTAGACCCGGAAGACCTGATTGTGCATGCGGATGAGAATCTCATCTCACAAGTCGTCCTGAACCTGCTGAAAAACGCCATGCAAGCCATCGGCAACCAACGCACGGACGGCGAAATCAAGCTCAAAGCCTACCTCGACCGCGACGAATCGGTCTTGATTGAAATCAGCAACAACGGCCCCGCCATCCCGCCGGAAGAGGCCGACCACATCTTCATCCCCTTCTTTACGACCAAAGAGGGCGGCAGCGGCATCGGGCT
>CALUTX010000189.1 GCA_944323815.1 uncultured Parabacteroides sp.
CACCGATTGTCTGACCGATTGATTTGAAATCGGGCGCGATGGTAAATTCTGCTTTGTGCAAGTTTTTGAACGGGCTGCTATTCCTAAAAGCAGGTGCGGCAGAGGATGTGGCTGATACGTTTTTCTCTTCAGAACCCTCAAAATTCACCATGAATTGTTTTTCCATCGTTAGCGAACGTTTTCGTATCCATTTTGAAAAATAGATTACGCCGATAAGCACGAGCGAAAGAACCAACCCTACTCCTGAAGCGACATTGAACAGATGGATGATGACTCCCATCACAATAATGATACAAAGTATGATTTTGACCAGTATCATGGATACCAATGCCCCACGGTTGAATAAATTGTCTTCCCAAAGTTCATGGAACTCCGTGGAATTATTTTTGTTCATGATGATGGCCCATAAGAATGGGGCAATGAGCAGCGAGAGCAAAACGAAACTTAGCAGATTCCCCTCTATTCCGGATAAATGCGTTTTGATGAGTGGATGTATATAGGTAAAAAACAGGGTAATTGTGAAACTACACAAAACCACATACAGCATAATGGATAGTAGCATGGATTTGAGTAATTTGTGCCACGTGCTTTGATGCTTGACCATCATTGTCCCGGAGGTATAGCGGTTGATCGAATCTTTTAAAAATTGAGGCAGATGAGCATCAATAAAGGAGTAAACAGGTGTTGAAAACCGAATCATGTAAGGGGTCAGGAATGTCGTAATAACAGAAACAGCCACAATAACCGGATAAAGATACGAATCCGTGACCTTTAAGCTGACGCCTAATGATGCAATGATAAAGGCAAATTCTCCTACTTGTGCCAAAGAAAATCCGGACTGAATCGCGATGCGTAAAGACTGCCCGGAAAGAAGCACACCGAAACTTCCAAAAAATACCTGTCCCAACAATACCAATAAGGTTAAAATAAGAATAGGTATGGCGTATTGCCAGATGATGACCGGATCGACCATCATCCCGACGGATACGAAAAAGATGGCTCCAAACAAATCTTTTACCGGTTGAACTACTTGTACTATCTTTTCCGATGCAATGGTCTCAGCCAAGAGGGAACCCATGACAAATGCCCCTAATGCGGCAGAAAATCCCGCTTGAGTGGCAATCATGACCATTCCTAAGCAAAGGCCGATAGACATGATTAATAACGTTTCGTTGTTGATGAATTGGCGTATTTTCCGCAGGAGTGTGGGGATTAGATAAATACCCAGTACAGACCAAAAGATTAAGAACGCAGCTAATTTCAATACGCTTTGGAACATTTCGTTTCCTTCAAAATGTTCACTCACGGCTAATGTGGACAATAACACCATCATTACGACGGCCAACAAATCTTCTACCACAAGGATACCCAGAACGATGCCGGTAAACCGTTGTTGGAGCAGTCCCATGTCGCTAAAGGCTTTGAATACGATGGCGGTGGACGACATGGAGAGCATTCCGCCTAAAAAAATACTGCTCATGTGTGAGAATCCCATCGCGTTACCTGCCGTATAACCCAAAAATGTCATGCCGCAAACAACGGTGATACCTGCGGTAAAGGCTGTCAGCCCCACGTTCATCAGTTTTTTGAATGAAAAATCCAGTCCCATTGCAAATAACAAAAAGATAACGCCGATATCTGCCCATGTTTTTATGTTTGCCGGATCTGATACGGTTGGAAGGAACGGCACCGAAGGGCCTGCCAAAATTCCTGCGACGATATAACCTAAAATGACCGGTTGCTTCAGCCATTTGAAAATGACGGTCACCAACCCAGCCACGATTAAGATGAATGCTAAATCTGAGATAAGAGGAGCGACTTCAGACATAGTTGTGTTATTATAAAAAATCGTTCGTAAATGTTTTTCTTTTGCCAAACAAATATAGACCGAATTTGTTTTTCTTAGGTGTGTTTGCATGGAAAAAATTTCATTTTGCCACGAATCTGTCTTGAAACAGGGCATTCTGTCTTGTTGGGTGGGAATGGATAAGCACTTCCCTTTGTCTATTCGGATTTACTCGCCGGGAAAATGAATTTATCTTGGGTGAACAGACGAGCATGAACCGGAAACCGTGATTAGAGGGCATACAATCATAGGTTTGCTTTTATTAGTGCTCAAAATATATTTTTTAACTCGAATGCGCTTGAATGCTCCTCGGAAAAGAGTAATTTTGCATCGTGGTTTTTTCATAATAGTATTAGATTTAAGGTTAACAAAGTTTGATTAGGGGTTGTCGTGAGACAGCCTTTAATTTTTTATACGGCTTTATTGATTTATGTAGATATGATTTTATTCGGAAAGTGATGGCGGGTATGAAAGAAGTAAAATGGCAAGTTGTTTGCGGAGTTGTATGTATCCTTTGGATATGTTTACAGATATATTTGGTGGTTAAGTATTGGGATATGCCTAATCATGATGATGCCTATTTTTATGTAAAGTATGCATCGGATTGCATGACTGCTTCCACATGGTACCCGGCACTTCATAATCAGTATGATTTATTTGTGTTCGGACCGGGATATGTGAATTTGTTGATTGTTGTTCATTCACTATTTGGTTCATTTTCTTTTGTCCGCTTGCTGAATTTGATTTTGAATATTGCGTTGGTGGGTGAAATCTGGTTATTGGCTAAACAATTGTTTGGTAAGACAACGGCTTATTGGGCGGCCTTGTTGTATATGTTGGTATATTCCAATTGGTATATGCCGATTGCGCTGTTGACGGATTTGCCGTTTACTTTTTTGGGGGTGACTGCGTTGTTATTGGCCGCGAAGCGTAAAATGTATGCCGTTGTTTTGGCGGGTGTGTTGTTGGCATTGGCTAATTGGTTCCGTCCGTTGGCTTTTGTTTTTCTTCTTGTGGTATTGGTCTGTTTTGTCGTACAAAAGCGGGGATGGAAACAGTATGCGGCACTTTTGCTTCCGCTTGTTTTAACGGTTTTCTTGATTGGGCAGGCTTCGAAAGTACGGACGGGGAATTTTGTTTATCAAGCGGTTTCCGGAGGATTTAACTTGGCAATGAGTTGTTTTGATGAGGCGAACGGGCTGGTTAATTTTTCAGGCTTTGATGATCCGGACAATTATGTTTGTCTGCCTCCTGGTGATTATACCTATATGGAGCGGGATCGTTTGTTGAAAGAAGCATCTTTCCGTTGGATACGAGAGAATCCGTTGCAATATGTGGCGCAAATTCCGGTAAAACTGTTTGCGTTGTATTGTGAAGACACATGGACGGAACGGGTCAAACCGGATATGGGATTTCGCGTTGTTTTGTCGGAGGTACGAGGGGATAAATGGAAAATGGCAGAGTTGGCAGCTATTTTGGCGTTGAAGAGTGTGGTCTATTATTTTATCCTTTTCTTTTTCTGTTATTATATCTGGACGATGAGAGGTGATTGGTTCAACCGGCGGAATATTTATTTATTGTTGCCTTTGCTGGGTACAGCAGCGACGGTTTTGTTCGTCATTACTTCTCGTTATCACTATCCTTATTTGTTTGCAATTACAATTTATGCCGCTGCGGGATGGGATGTTTTTATGCGAAAACGGCAAGAAATGAGCCGACGTGTGCATCGCCAATGAATTTTATGTACTTTTGTCACAAAGACTAAAAACAATATCAGATATGAAAAATAAGAAACTTTTCTTGTCGGCTTGTATGTTGGCAAGTATTCCATTGCTTTCGATGACTGCGGAGGAGGCACGTTTGCTGCGTTTTCCCAGTACAAACGGAAGTGAGATTGTGTTCTCTTATGCAGGTGACCTGTATAGAGTTTCCGTGAATGGCGGCGAGGCACAGCGTTTGACCTCGCACGTCGGGTATGAAATGTTTCCCCGCTTCTCTCCGGATGGCAAAACGATTGCTTTTACCGGACAGTATGACGGCAACACGGAAGTTTACACCGTTCCCGCCGAAGGGGGAGAGCCGCTGCGCATCACCTATACGGCGACAAACAGCCGCGATGACTTGGGCGACCGTATGGGGCCGAACAACATCGTGATGAACTGGACACCCGATGGCAACCGCATCGTTTACCGCAACCGCATGGGCGACGGCTTCAGCGGCAAGCTCTATACCGTAGACAAAGAGGGCGGATTGTCTGATGTGATTCCGCTGCCCGAAGGCGGTTTTTGCAGCTATTCGCCCGATGGCAAGCGATTGGCATATAACCGCGTGATGCGCGAGTTCCGGACGTGGAAATACTACAAGGGTGGCATGGCGGACGACATCTGGATTTACGACCCGGAGAAGCAGACTGTAGAAAACATTGTCAATAATCCGGCGCAGGACATCATGCCCATGTGGATTGGCGACGAAATCTTTTACATCTCCGACCGCGACCGCACGATGAATATCTTTGTCTACAACACGAAGACCAAACAGACCAGCAAAGTCACCAACTTTACCGATTACGACGTCAAATTCCCCAGCGCGCACGGCAATCTGATTGTCTTTGAGAACGGCGGCTACCTCTACAAGATGGATGCGACGACCAAGCAGCCGCAGAAGGTCTCCATCTCGCTGGCTTCGGACAATATCTATGCGCGGACGGAAATCAAGAACGGTGCCGGATACATGCGCAGTGCCAGCCTTTCGCCCGACGGCGAACGTTTGGTGGTGACGGCACGCGGCGAAGTATTCGACCTTCCCGCCGATAAAGGCGTGACCAAGAACCTCACCCGCACGCCCGGCGCACATGAACGCGAAGCCCAATGGTCGCCCGACGGCCGCTCGATTGTCTATATCTCCGACGCGACAGGCGAGACGGAACTCTATCTGCAAGAGGCTGCCGGAGGCGAACCGCAACAACTGACAAAGAATAACGATACCTACATCCGCACTTTCGTCTGGAGCCCCGACGCCAAGTCGATTGTCTATGTCGACCGGAAGAACCGCCTGAACCTGCTGGATGTCGCGTCCCGCAAGGTGAAGACCCTCCTGCAAGATCCGATGGGCGAACCGCGCAGCGTCTCCTTCTCGCCCGATAGCAAATGGCTGACTTACACGCGGACGACGGACAATGAGTACAGCCTCGTCTATGTCTACAATCTGACAGAGGGAAAAGAATACGCCGTAACCGACCGCTGGTACGACTCCTCTTCGCCCGTCTTCAGTACGGACGGGAAATACATCGTCTTTACTTCTGCCCGCGACTTTAATCCGACGTATGGCTCATTGGAATGGAATCATGTCTATAATAATATGTATGGCGTCTACCTCGCGCTGCTCTCGAAAGATACGCCGTCGCCTTTCTTGGAGAAAGATGCCACGGTGAGCGTCAAAGAGGAAAAGACCGACGCCGAGAAGAAGCCGGAAAAGAAAGAGGAAGCGGCTTCCGCCAACACCGTTCAGATTGACTTCGATGGCATTGCGGACCGCATCGTGAAGCTGCCGGTCGGCCCGTCCTACTTTGGAAATCTTTATTCCGACGGAAAAAAGGTCTGGTATTGGACACGCGGCGGCACGAAGGTGTATGACTTGGAAAAACAGGAAGAGGAAACCGTTGTC
>CALUTX010000190.1 GCA_944323815.1 uncultured Parabacteroides sp.
TGAATCATAGTTTGGGTCTTGTTTCCACAGTAAAAAAAGCCCCTAAAAAGGGGCACAAGCAGGCTAAGCCTACAAATTCTTCAGTTCACGAATCGTCTGGAGCGGGTCGGAAGCGTGAAAAACAAAACTGCCAGCCACCAAGATGTCCGCACCGGCGTCGAGCAAACGACGAGCGGTCTGCAAGTTCACGCCGCCGTCTACTTCAATCTGTGTATGGAGTCCTTTGGAGAGAATCATCTCTTTTAAACGGGCAGTTTTCTCCACCGAGTGCTCGATAAACCGTTGTCCGCCGTACCCCGGATTGACCGACATGAGTAAAACCATATCCACATCCTGCAAAATGTCTTCCAGCAGCGAGATAGGTGTATGCGGATTCAGCGTTACGCCTGCCTGCATACCGGCTTCCTTGATGGCGGCCACCGTTCGGTGCAGATGCGTACAGGCTTCGTAATGAACATTCATCATATAGGCTCCTACAGCCGCCACTTCCGGAATGAACTTCTGCGGTTCCACTATCATCAGGTGGACATCCATTGGCTTTCGGCAAACCGGCTTAATCGCCTCCAAAATAGGAAAACCAAACGAGATATTGGGGACAAAGACGCCATCCATAATATCCAGATGCAGCCAATCGGCATCGCTCTGGTTTATCATCTCCACCTCTTTTTGCAAATGCAGGAAATCGGCAGACAGCAGCGAAGGAGCTATTTTATGTTTCATTCTTTTTCTGATTCGTGTGGCAAAAATAAAAAAAAGACACGAACCTCCTTCCAAGTTCGTGTCTTTAATTTTTTTCAGTTCAAAATCAAACCGCAAAATTCCGGACGCAAGACAGATTCGGCATGATAGACCCGCGCAAATTGAGTCAAGAAAGCAAGTGTCTGACGACACGGCCCGTTTTCCGCCTGTTCTTTCCGGTTTCGGTCTGCTTCATTTACACATCGCGTAGAAAGTTTCTTCATAGGCAATTCCGTTTTAAATTGTTCTGTCTTTAAAACGGACAAGCAGCCTTCTTATTGCACAAACAACAAAATAATTGAGAACAATTACGCCATCGACAACTCGATGCTGTATTCTTCCGCCATCCGGCGCATATTCAGAATGGCATAGCGCATCCGTCCCAAAGCGGTGTTGATGCTTACCCCCGTAATATCGGCAATCTCTTTGAAACTCAAATCTTGGTAGTAGCGCATCTCCAACACTTCGCGTTGGCTGTCGGGCAAATGCTTAACCAGCTTCTTCACGTCTGCCAAAACCTGTTCGCGCACAAGGCGGTCTTCAATCGTCCCATCACAGAGCTTGATGTTATTGAAAAGGTCGACTTCTACCTCATCATTCGACACCATATTCTCATTCCGTTCCTGACGGTAATTATCAATAATCAAATTATGGGCAATCCGCGTAATCCACGCTTTAAACTTGCCGTTTTCCGTATAACGACCCTGTTTAATCGTCATGATTACCTTCATAAAAGTCTCTTGGAAAATATCTTCCGTGAGATCTTTGTTGTGTACAATGAAATAAATATAGGAATACAAGCTACTTTTGTAGCGTTCCAACAAAACATCAAAAGCAGCGTTATCACCTTCTGCATAAAGAACAACCAACTCTTCGTCGGTCATCATTTTCAACGTTTTCATTACTTCTATATTTTTAGTTTTTATCGAGTAATGTTATGCTATAGGCTATGAGGTTTTAATTGTTAGACATTCTATTTTTTATTCACATGGGCAAAAGAACAAAAAGTATTTTAAATGACCAAACTTTTTCCTTCTTTTTGAAAGAGAAATCCCCTATTCGCCTCTTTTTTTGTACGAATAGGGGATTTTTCAAAACGAACGCTGTTTCTTTCTAAAATTTATAACCCAGCGTCAATGAAATTTGTGTTGTATTTGTATCCAAATCAATCGCTTGAGAATCTACCAACGTATGTGAACCTGCATCATCTTCAACAATTACTTTCGAAAAAGTATAAGCATCTTCTTTATACATACGATATACACAAGCCAAATCCATATAAAAATTAGGTGTAAAGCGATACCCAAAACCGACCGAATAAGACGAATAGCCTTTGTCTAACGTATAATGAGCTACGGTTCCAGCCGGAAATACCTCAAAAGCACCCTCCCGAAATTCTTTCTTCATCGGACTTGTCCGCCAATTAGCACCGGCACGCACAGCAAACTGAGGCGTCACTTTTACCTCTGCACCTAACTTAATCATATGAGATAAGCCAAAATCATTCTGAATCAAATCCTTGTTAACCGATTCAAATTCATACCCATACGCATCAGACAACTTCATGTGCTTATAATTACTCAGTTCATAATCCAAACTGATTAATGCACTTTGTCCTATAAAACCAGCTACACTGAAAATCCATTTATCCGACGAACGCAATTTATAATCCGTATATGGATAAGGCTGAGCCGGCGTTTCACCAGAAGCCTTCGGGTCTGAATAATTCCCGTTATACGACTCGGCATATCCCCAATAAGAATCCGTTAGTTTATACCACAATGGCGAATTATAAGCTACACCTACACGCAAATAGTCAACTGGCCGAAAAATCATCCCTAAATTAAAAGAATACCCTGTTCCATCTACACTCAACTCATTCCCCCAATCAATATAATCAGTTGAACCATCCGTATAGTAATAATTTTCACTATAAAGAGATGACATATTATAATTCAAATCCGTAACGGCTATCGTCGCTCCCAAAAAGAAACGATTGGAAATATTGGTAGCAAAGGAAAAATTATATTGGTCAATCGCACCGTTTTCATTCACCTCCAAAACAGCATCATCTGGACGACTGTCTGCGTACCATGTCTGATTAGCATCATCCCATTCGGCAAAAGCAGAATGATAATAGGTATCATTCACACCAGCTGTATTAGCTCCAATCAATCCCGCCTGATAAGCTAACCCCGGCAACCATGCTCCCGGTCCCAACGCATCATACACATTGTCCGACTCACTACCCGGATAATTAAACGGTGGCATTTCGTTTTCTGGGATGCCATGCCACTGCCCCTGATTATCTGTTCCCGCAAAAGAGGCTTTAGCTGCTGCATAATCCGCGATCGAATAGTTTTGCGTTCCACGCAACCGATAGTTACGATTAAAGTTCTTTAACCGATTATAAGAAAATCCGATATTCCATCCCACGACACCTTCGTCATTCCCTGTTGGAAAATAACCGACATAAGCAATGTTATCAAAATTGAACTTCGTCTTAGTCGCATCCGATTGTGAACCCGCCCAATTCGATTTGGCTTTCACGGAAGAAACGCTCAATGTTGTCACAACTTCCGAACTGCGGTAAATACCCAATCCCGCAGGATTATTCGATAATACGGAAATATCACCACCCAATGCACCAAAAGCGCCACCCATACTCAAATAACGGGCTGTACCGTTCATATCCCTTTGCGAATAACGATACGCATCCAATTCACCCTGTGCAAATGCAACACCTCCACTCAAAAGAGCAGCTGCCATCAACCCATATCTTATTTTATTCATCTTTCTAAATTTATTTCTTATTCATACTTATCGGCTTTATCGGCGACCACCTCCACTTCTCGAGCTTCCGCCACCCGAACGTCCACCACCAAACGAACCCGAACTGCGACTTACTCCGCTGCTTCGAGAGGGTGAATAAGTCGAACGAGAAGGTGAATAGGAATTTCGTGAAGGCGTATAGATATTCTGACTCCGAGACTGATAAGAACGACTACTTCTGTTATTAATCGAATTACTTCTTGTCGACGTATTTGGATTTGAACGTGATATACGTGTACGAGAGGAAGAAGAAGTTCCTATTCCATTTGTATTGTTTCTTGAATTCACTCGTGTCCTTACAGAGCTATTCGTATTTCTATTTGTAGTGCTTCTTAACGACGTTCCCTGAGATGTCGATGGACGCCCAGAACGTGTACTACGGTTAGGCATTGCGTTATCACTTCTTAATGATGTAGCTGACCCAGAATAACGGTCTCTTGATCCACTCCGATAAGCGGAAGAACTTCCTCGTCCGCCACTACCTCTGTAATTATTCGCGTAAGAACGGCGTCCAACATCATTTCTATAATGACGAGGCGGTACATGATGATGATGCCCCCAATAGCCGCCATGCCAATAGCCTGCATGGAAACCGCTCCAGTAGCCAGCGTAGAAGCCGCCCCAGCCCCAGCCGAAGCCCCAAGACGGGCCCCAATACCAAGGATCATACCAACTGCTCCAATACCACGGGCTGTACCATGGACTGTACCAACGGTAATACCACGGGTCGTACCAGCTACTCCAATACCAAGGGCTGTACCAGCCGCCATAACCCATGTCGATATTGACATTCACATTGACATTTCCGTCGGTATAATCCGTATCATAGCCATACGCATAATATCCATCATCCAAATAGAGATTTACGGCATCTGCCCCCGCAACCGTAATCTTGCTGGGCGAATGATAGCGGACGATGCGTTCTGTATATTCCAAATCCGAACGCCGTTCGTTTTGCGAATCAATAATCACCGTATCTGCCTCATCATACGCCATCTCATCGTTATACTCCGCCAAGACTTCGCCGTCTGCCGAATCATAATCCTCCTCATAACGGCGATTGTAGGCATCCACATCCCATTCGCTGTTATCCTGAGCTGTCTCCACCCGGCTACTCGACGTATAAGTAGAAGAAAGTGTTTCCTGCGCCTTCTCTTCCTTGGGTTGTATCACTTTCTCTTCCTTTTGTTCCTTTTTGTCTTTCTTATCAGAAGAGAAATAGACATCATCAAAGAACTCTTCCTGACCGGCAGCCGTAAACGCTACCAGCAGCATCATAAGCAACGATGTTAATTTCAAGTGTTTCATATTCGTTTCTCCTCTTTATTATACAATTTCTACTCTTTAGACATGAAATACAAGGAGAGGTTTAATTTTCTCCTTGCCAAATCAGTCTGTTTTATTTACAAAAATAACGCTTTCCCAATAGTTTCCACCCAATTATATATACTTTAACCATCCGGAAGCGATGATAACCCAATCTTTTTGCCTTTCTATATAAAAAAGACGACGAAAAAAAGAGAAACGCTGCACGGCCGTCACCTGCATACGGCCATCCGAGGTTTTGTCAGAGCCCTAATTGCCCGACCCATTCCCGAATCGTCTTTTCACTGGCACGGTTCAGCAATCGCCCGTTTTTCCAATTCAAAGAAGGATAGGTCTCTTTCAAAACCGACACGCTTTCTTCGATGCCGCTCCCGCCCGAAGTGGCAAACGGGACGAGGGTTTTCCCCTTTAAATCATAGCTTTCGATGAATGTGTGGATAATTGTCGGCGCTTTTCCCCACCAAATGGGATATCCCAGATAAATCACGTCGTAATCTCCCATATCGGCCTTTTTGCTTTGGACGGCCGGGCGCGATTTCGGGTTCGCCATCTCCACCGAACTGCGCGACTGCTTGTTGTTCCAATTCAAATCCGCGCTTGTGTAT
>CALUTX010000191.1 GCA_944323815.1 uncultured Parabacteroides sp.
GGATTCGAACCCTGGGAACAGTTGCCCGTTCACCGCATTTCGAGTGCGGCCCGATCGACCACTCCGGCATCTTTCCCTCTGTTTCTTCTTTTGCAGGTGCAAAGATAAAGAAAAAATCAAAAAAAGGACATTCTCCTTACAGAAAAATGCCCTTTCCCTCTTATAAATTCGCTACTTATTTCTTGAAATAACGGTTGAACAAACCTTCAAAACCTTTGCCATGACGTGCTTCGTCTTTGCACATTTCATGAACTGTGTCGTGAATTGCATCCAAATTCAACTGTTTAGCACGTGTTGCAATGCGTTTCTTGTCTTCGCAAGCACCTGCTTCTGCGTTCATGCGCTTCTCCAAGTTGGTCTTCGTGTCCCAAACAACATCGCCCAGCAGTTCAGCGAATTTAGCAGCATGTTCTGCCTCTTCCCATGCATAACGCTTGAAAGCGTCTGCTACTTCAGGATATCCCTCGCGGTCTGCCTGACGGCTCATCGCCAGATACATACCCACTTCGGTACATTCGCCCATGAAGTGTGCGTTCAAGTCCTTGATCATTTCGTCGTCACATCCTTTTGCCACGCCAATTACGTGTTCGTCAGCAAATGTCAGTGCGCCTTCTGTTTCTACTAATTCTTTAAACTTACTCTTCGGTTGTTTACATTGCGGGCAGAAATCAGGAGCTTCATCACCTTCGTGAACATAACCGCATACTGTGCAAATCCATTTCTTCTTCATCTCTTCTAAATTTTTTATTGGTTGTATAATCGTACATTTATGTAAGTAACACCTTTTGTTACCTTTGCAAAGGTAGGAAATCATTTCCGAAAAGCATTCAGAAAAGCTATAAATTTCCTCTATCCGTTTATTGATAAAAACTATTGCCCGAAGCCTATTTTCTTTTGGTCGGCAGGAAAAGAAAACCGCACTGGCATGAAATTTGCCGCGCACTGGCATGAAAACGAGGCTTCATGCCGGTACAGCATAACATTCATACTATCAATCTTTTAACCACTTGTCTAACCATTCAAAAAATGTCCGTTGCCAAAGGACACCGTTTTGCGGCTGCAACACCCAGTGGTTCTCATCCGGATAAATCAGCAATTCCGCCGGAATGCCGCGCAACACAGCTGCGTTGAACGCCGCCATTCCTTGATTGGCCAATATGCGGTAATCCTTTTCGCCGTGGATGCAGAGAATCGGTGTGTCCCACTTATCCACAAAGCGATGCGGAGAATTGGCAAACGTCCGCTGTGCCACCGTATTTTGCTTTTCCCAATAGGCTCCGCCCATGTCCCAATTGGCAAACCACATCTCTTCCGTTTCCAGATATTGCATCTCCATATTGAAGATACCGTCGTGTGCGATGAATGCCTTGAAACGTTTATCGTGATGTCCTGCCAACCAATAGACCGAGAATCCTCCGAAGCTGGCGCCGACGCATCCCAGCCGCTCCTTATCGACAAACGGCTCTTTCGCCATCTCGTCGATGGCCGTCAGGTAATCTTTCATACATTGACCGCCGTAATCGCCACTGACTGCCTCGTTCCACTCCATGCCAAATCCCGGAAGCCCACGACGATTGGGCGCAACGATAATATAATCATGTGCCGCCATCATCTGGAAATTCCAACGGTAAGACCAAAACTGGCTGACCGGACTTTGCGGACCGCCTTCACAATAAAGCAGAGTCGGGTATTTCTTATTCGGATCGAAGTGAGGTGGATAAATCACCCACGTAAGCATCTGCTTTCCGTCCGTCGTTTTCATCCAACGACCTTCGACTTTCCCCATCGTCAACTGATCGTAAATGTGTTTGTTTTCCGTCGTCAGTTGCGTCACCTTGTTATCGGCTTTCAAATCAACCGAATAGATTTCATCAGCCATGCTCATGGAATGACGCAACGCAATCAGCTTATCTGCACCTAACAGCGAAACGCTGGCATAATCGCATTGCCCCGATGTCAGTTGCATCAGTTTGTTCTGATTCGTCAAATCAATCTGATACACCTGCGACTCTCCGTGCCATACGCCTGTAAAATAGAGCCTTTTCGCATCGGCACTCCAGACAAATCCATCCACATTCGAATCGAACGCTTTGCTGACAAACGTTTTCTCACCTGTTTCCAAATTCATCACCATCAAACGGTTCTGGTCGGACTCATAGCCGTCGCGCTCCATGCTTTGCCAAGCGATGTATTTGCCGTCGGGTGAATACTGCGGATTGGTGTCATAGCCCATGATGCCTTCGCTGATATTCGTTGTCTGTTTGCTCTTCAAGTCATATACATAAATATCGGAATTCGTCGACAGGGCGTACTCCTTACCTACTTTTTTACGACTTGTGTAAGCCACCTTGTCCGAACTCGTGTTCCAAGCCAGCTGCTCGATTCCGCCAAAAGGTTTCATCGGGCTTTCATAGGGTTCGCCTTCCATAATATCGACGGGATTCTGCATTTTGTTCCCGTCAAAATCTGCGACAAAAGGATGCGGGGCTGTCGTCACCCACTCGTCCCAATGTTTATACATCAAATCGGTCACAATCACTCCGGTGGCTTTATCCAAATCCGGATATTTTTCCACAGTTGGCTTCACCGTCTTCACTTGCGCGATGAACAAGACCTTTTTCTCGTCCGGAGAAAAAGCAAAACCTTCGATATTACCTTCATATTGAGAGAGTTGTTTGCGTTCGCTTCCGTCCGGATTCATTTCCCAAAGTTGGCTGCTTCCGCCCTCGTTGCTCAGGAAAGCGATTTTTGTCCCGCCTTTGATCCAAACAGCATTACTTTCCTGAAAAGCATTCCGTGTAATCTGCTTGTTGTCCGTACCGTCGGCATTCATCACAAAAACCTCCCGGTTACTCTTATTCTGCGGCACACTGTAATATGCGACCGTATACACCACCCGTTTGCCATCCGGCGAAACGTTCAATCCTCCAATCCGTCCCATTGCCCACAAAGCTTCCGGCGTCATCCGGCCACCTTCAATCCGGATATCCGAACGGCCAATCACGTTTTCATTTCCCGCCGTCGGATTCACATCGGCATTTTCGCCGCCACAAGCACCCAATAATAAGGATGTTGCCATAACCATTGTTCCTAAAGATTTATTCATGCGAGTATATAATATTGCGTTTTAAGCGCGAAAGTACAAAATATAATTTATATCTTTGCCGCAATTAATTTAAGAACTGAACTGTATGAATAAAATCTGGTTATTTGGAGCTTCCGTATGCATGGTGCTGGCCTTAGGTTCTTGCAAACCCAAACAAAGTGCCTACAAAGCGGCTTACGAACAAGCAAAGGAAAAAGAATCCACAGCTCCGGTAGAAGTTATTGAAGAAGAGGAAGTGGTAGAAGAGGATGAGGTCACACCCATTTCCAAACCGCGCACATCCAGCAGCAATGTCAGTACTCGGACCGAAAAGATCAACGCGGCAGAAGGCGAGGATGCCAGCCGGCTCAAACGCTTCAGCGTGGTCATTGGAAGTTTTAAAAACAAGACAAATGCCTATTCGCTGAAAGAGCGGATGCAGAACGACGGCTACAATGCGGTTTTGGGTGAAAACGAACAAGGTATGTTGCGTGTCATCGTCACCAGTTTCGACAATAAATCCGACGCCATTTACAGTCGCGAGGATATCAAATCCAAATATGCGCCCGATTTCCAAGACGCTTGGATTCTGGAAAGAAAATATTAAACGAAATCGTTTCACTTCCAATAGAAAAGGGGCTGTGTCCATGTTGACGCAGCCCCTTTTCATTAGCTATCCTATCGACTTAATAACCGAACAACTCCTCTTGTGTGAGTTTCTGTATCGGGCCATACTCCGAAAGGCCTTTCATGTCGAGGTTCTTCTCATCGCCTAAGACCACATAGACATATTTGCGGTCTTTCACCCATTTCTCTTGGAAGGCTTTTATCTGGGGCAACGTCATGCTCGGTACCTGTTCGAACAGTGCTTTGCGCATGTCGACGGAGAGTCCCAAATCCTGCACGTCCAAGTAAGCCCACAAGACGTCCGCTTTCGTGGTGCGTTCCGTTCTTAACCGGGTAATTAATGCTTCTTTGGCTAAATTGAACGCCTTTTCAGACTCCGGCATGTTGTTGATAATCTCGTCGAAGGCTTTCATCGCGTCGAGCATTTTGTCGTTCTGCGTCGCGATGAAGGTGCGGTAATAATAGGGATTTTTCAACTTCGACGGGGTAATCAGGAAGGCTGCCGCCGAGTAAGCCAGCGCACGCGATTCGCGCATCTCTTGGAACACGATGGAGTTCATCCCGCCACCAAAGTATTCGTTATACATCGCAAGCGTGGGTTGGATAGACGCATCAAACTTTTCACCCCGGTTGGAAATGGCCGAGAAGTAAATCTGTTTCGCATCGTATTGTGCAAAGTAAACCTTGTTCTCCGGTGTCTCCTGCATCTTGAACTCAGGCGCTTCGGGGACGGGATTCAGCTTCTCGGGGACGTTGTGATACTGGTTGATGATGCCGACCAGTTTGTCGAGCGTCTCCGGACCGTAGTAGAGAATCTTATGCTCGTATGTGTTGATTTTGTGGATGCGATCTACCAGCTCTTGCGGGTTCATCCCTTGCAGCTCGGCGTTGGAGAGCACGTGCGTCGAAGGAGATTGCGGGCCGTAGATGGCATATTGAATCAACTGGCTGAAATTCGCGCCCTGATTCAGCTTGGCGTCCATGCGGGCCTTCATGATGTCGGCTGCCAGATTGGTATAAGCCGCCTCGTTTACCTGCGCGTCGGCAAGCAGTTCCTCAAACAGCTGCATCGCCTGCGGCATGTTCTCGCTCAATCCGCTCAACGTAACGTAAGTGCGCTCCGAGCCGGGGAACACGCTGAAGTTGCAGGCCAATTTATAGAATTCGAGGTTGATCTCCTGCAAACTTTTCTTCGACGTTCCCAAATAGCTGAGATAATTGATGGCTGTTTCCATCGCCTTGTCGTTGTTCGTGCCCATCTCGAAGACGTAGAGCAGCGAGAAGAGGTCGTTCGTCGTGTTCTGTTTATAAAGCACGGGGATGTCGGCCTTTGCCGTCGCCTGCTGCATGTCTTTCTGGAAGTCGAGGAAGACCGGCTCGATAGGCGTAACCGTCGCGGCTTGGATTTCTTTCAGGAACGTACTTGCGCTGTCGCGGTTCATCACGATGGGCGTAATCTGCGGCTTGTCGATTTTCTTCTCGTTCGGGTCTTTACCTTGCCGCTTGTAGACCAAAGCGTAGTTGTTGCCGAAATACTTGTTCGCAAAGTCTACAATCTGCTGTTTCGTCACCTTGCTCATGTCGTCAATCGTTGCGACCACGTCTTTCCAGTCGTTTCCGTAGATGAACGCATTAACAAAGAGATCGGCACGTCCTTCGTTCGAATCCAGCAGCTGCATCACATACAGTTTGTAGTTGTTGATGGCTGCCTGCAGGAGGGTTTCGTCGAATTCCCCGCGTTTCAGTTTCTCCACTTCCGCGAGGAAAAGGTCTTTCACCTCATCC
>CALUTX010000192.1 GCA_944323815.1 uncultured Parabacteroides sp.
CTTCCGGAGGTCCGTTCCGGACGAAGACGCTGGAAGAGCTGGCGGTCGTGACAAAAGAGCAGGCGTTGAAACATCCTAACTGGAGCATGGGGGCCAAGATAACGATAGACTCGGCTTCGATGATGAACAAAGGGTTTGAGATGATTGAAGCCAAATGGTTGTTTGGTGTGACACCCGAACAGATACAGGTGGTGGTACATCCCCAGTCGGTCATCCACTCGATGGTTCAGTTTGAAGACGGGGCGGTCATCGCGCAGTTGGGGATTCCGGACATGAAATTGCCCATCAGTTATGCCTTTTCCTATCCGAAGCGGTTGCATAGTAAGGCGCCGCGGCTGGACTTCAGGCAGTATGCGGCCTTGACGTTCGAGGAGCCGGACATGGAGCGGTTCCGGAATCTGGCATTCGCTTTCGAGGCTGTCCGGAAGGGGGGAAACATGCCTTGCATCATGAACGCGGCAAACGAGGTGGCTGTGGCGGCTTTCCTGCGAGATGAAATCGGTTTCCTGCAGATGAGCGATGTCATCGAGCAGACGATGGCGAAGGCGCATTTTGTCGCTGTCCCTACCTATGAGGATTATGTGGCGACGGATGCGGAGGCACGGCGGATTGCAAGGCAATTGACAAATCATAATTGACAATTGATAATTGACAATTGACAATTGGAAAATAAAAATAAAAAACAAAGAGAACAAGAAAGATAGAGATTGATGGAAACATTTTTGGTTAGGGCATTGCAGCTCATTCTGAGTTTATCCATATTGGTGTTGGTGCATGAACTCGGGCATTTTCTCTTTGCCCGTCTTTTCAAGGTGAGGGTAGAGAAGTTTTACCTCTTTTTCGACATATGGTTTTCGTTGTTTAAGTTTAAGCCGAAGAACAGCGAGACGGAGTACGGCATCGGCTGGCTTCCGCTCGGCGGGTATTGCAAAATATCCGGAATGATTGACGAGAGTATGGACAAGGAGGCGATGGCACAACCTCCGAAACCGTACGAGTTCCGCTCGAAACCGGCTTGGCAGCGGTTGCTGATTATGGTGGCGGGTGTGCTGTTCAATTTCCTGCTGGCGTTGTTTATCTATTCGATGGTGCTGTTTGCATGGGGTGATACCTATCTGCCGCTCAAGAATGTAAAGGCGGGGATGGATTACAGCGAAACGTTTCACGAGGTAGGCTTCCGCGACGGCGATATTTTGTTGGCGGCAGACGGCGCGGAATTGGAGCGTTTTGACGAGAATAGTTTCCGTCAGGTGCTCAATGCCAAGACGGTAACCGTCCTGCGCGACGGGGTCGAAACGGTCATTCCCATGCCGGAAGACATGGCGCAACGTGTACTTCGCGACAAGCAAGGGTTTGCCGACTACCGTTTCCCGATGGTCATCGACCGCTTTGCCGAGTCGAGTCCTGCCGAAAAGGCTGGTTTGCAGCCGGGCGACACGGTGCGTGTCGTCGGAGGTGTTGCAACGCCTACGTTTTATGATGTGAGTAAGCAGTTGGCCGAGTACAAAAATCGGGAGGTGACGGTCGAAGTGGAGCGTTCCGGCGCTACGCATTCGTTTGTGTTGCATCTGGATTCGCTGGGAAAGATGGGGATTTATTCCCAATCGCCATACGAGATGTATCAGACCGTCACGCGGAAATTCGGTTTCTTTGAATCTTTTCCTGCCGGTATCCACTTAGGAGTGAATACGCTGAAAGGATACGTCAGCGACATGAAGTACGTCTTCACGAAAGAGGGAGCGTCGAGCCTGGGCGGTTTCGGGACGATTGGCAGCCTCTTCCCGGCTGTGTGGGATTGGGAATCGTTTTGGATGAAGACCGCTTTCCTTTCCATCATTTTGGCATTCATGAATATCCTGCCGATTCCGGCGTTGGACGGCGGCCATGTGATGTTCCTGCTGTATGAGGTGATTGCCCGCCGCAAACCCAGCGACAAGTTCCTCGAATATGCACAAATCACAGGCATGGCCCTCCTGTTTGCCCTCTTGATTTACGCAAACGGAAATGATATTCTCCGGTATTTCTTCCATTAGGCCGATTTAAGCGGCATACGGATTAAGGAATACAAAACGACCGGGCACAGACTTATTTGACAGAGAATGAGTCTGTGCCCGGTCGTTTTTTGTTTCTGTTCTATTGTTCACGCTATTCTGATGCTCATGCACCTGTTCCCCCTTCTCAGCTTGTGGCGTGCCGTTCCTACCAAAGAGAAAGTTTCTTAACTCCCTAAGAAGAAAACTTCCCTTTCACCGAAGAGAAAACCAATTTACCCGGCAGGAATATTTGAATCAGCGTCGGTGATTGTAAAAACGGCGTCGGTGATTATACAATCGCCACCGTTGATCGTATAATCGCCGACGCCGTTTTAAGAAGTTCTGCTATCTTGTCGGATTTTGTGTTTCGTTCGCGCGGAGTTTAGATAGGAACAAAGTTAAAAAGATAGCGGAGTTTTTCAAATCATTGCCCGATACCCGATACACATTAACACTAACTATTTTCATTTCATGCCGTATATCTTTTTGAGAGTAGGACGGAACCAATTTCCCCAATCCTCCAGTTGGCTGATGATTGGTAATTCTTCTCGTACATATTTTTTCCTTTTTGTTTCTATGACGGCTGTAAAGATATAAAATATGGATATACTGACATGATTCGTATATAGTGATAATTTTATCTCTATGTGTGAAAATTATCAGTAAGCGGATTATTTAGTAGCAATTGTACGAATAGAATGTTCTTTATACTTTTGCCTGCGAAATCAAATAGAACTCCATGTGAATCAATCTCTAAAAAATTGATATATGGAAAAGTTTTTATTAATCGCCTTGCTCTGTGGAACGATGTTTCCCGGCATGGCACAAAACAATGTTACAGCTAAAAACGAAACAGGTATGAAAACAATTCGATTGGTTTATCCGCA
Organism: uncultured Parabacteroides sp.; assembly: GCA_944323815.1. Lineage (GTDB taxonomy): Bacteria > Bacteroidota > Bacteroidia > Bacteroidales > Tannerellaceae > Parabacteroides. Next base: position 2,921 of record CALUTX010000192.1, read on the forward strand.
ATGGCAAGGCGGAAACATCGCCCAGTGGATAACGGAGGTGAAAGACCCCGAACAGGCTTCGAGAGGGTATTATCTGGGAGCGCAGTTGCTGAATTTTCTTGCTCCCGACAGTGGGCAGGACACATACACCGTCCCGGTTTCGACAGACCTTGTGGAGCGGGAAGTGACCGATGGCGTATTGGATAAAGAGGCTATTATCGCTCAGACCAAAGCGGCTTTAGATATTCTTACTATTCAAAAGCCCGACAAGATAGTGACGCTCGGCGGCGAATGTTCCGCAAGTGTTGTGCCGTTCACCTATCTTTCAAAAAGGTACAAGGACGATGTGGCTATGGTTTGGATTGACGCCCACCCGGACATCACTTTGTCTGGCGATGTATATCCCGGCTATCATGCAATGGCGGTAACGGCTTGCATGGGATTGGGCGACAAGCAAATCGTATCGGAACTGCCGGCAAAGATAGACCCTACGAAAATCCTTTTTGTAGGCTTACGTGATTGGGAGCGCAACGAAATCAAGGAGCGGCAGAAGCAATACGGCATCAAGCACCTGACACCGGAAGAAGTGCGCGAGGACAGCCATGCGGTATTGGAATGGCTGAAATCGTGCGGAGCGTCCAAAGTCGTTATCCACTTCGACATGGATGTGCTCGATCCGGCGGAAATCATTGCGGCGGTAGGCGTTGTCCCTAATGGAATGAAAATCGCCGAAGTCGTGCGTGTGATAAACGACATTGCACAGGAAAAGGAAATCGTTGGGTTGACCGTAGCAGAGCCTATGCCTCGCACGGCCATCCGTATCAAAGAAATGTTGAGCCAACTGCCTTTATTGAAATGAAAGTGCTTTTAGTGAACGGAAGTCCCCACAAGCAAGGGGAAACCTACCATGCTTTGAGCTTGGTGGAGCATGTATGCGAGTAGGGAAGGACAGCGGCGCGATGATTCGTAAAAAAAATAAAACCGCTGGCAACTTTGAAGTTACCAGCGGTTTCGTTTTTGTATTACTAATTATGGGAACAATCACTTGGTTGCATTGATTGCATCCAAGATTTTCTTTGAATTGGCGTCGTTCGGGTTCAGCGCGATGGCTTGTTCCAAATAACCCTTTGCTTTTGCCATTTCAGCGTCTGCTTTTTTCTTCTCGGCTGCATATTTCTCCGGCTCGGTTTGAGCAATCGGGTTGGCTGCTGTCAAGATTTTAGCGCCGTTGTTGTAGAACATCACACCCAGACTGTACAAGGCATTTCCTTTGTATTGCTTGTTGTTGACAACCAATACGTCCTTGAACAGGTCTTCTGCTTCGGTCAGTTTACCCGCTTTTTGCGCGGCTTGTGCCTTCTTCATGCAGTAGCCGTACAAAAGCTTCTCCAGATTGGTGTTTTGGGCGTTGGCTTTCAAGCCGGCTTCTACGGTTGCAGAAAATTCTGCGGCTTTGTCCAAGCTGCGTAATGCCATTGCTTTACCCGTGTAGGCGTCGTCTACCTTGTAGCCTTTCTGGATAGCCATGTCGTAGAACTGGACGGCTGTGTCATACTGTTTGGCTTGGAAAGCAGCGAACGCGCAATTGAAAATGCGGCTTTCGTCTTCGTAGTTCGTCGCTTTCAGATACTCGCTGTACTTAGCTACCACTTCCGGATAGTTTTTCGCAGTCATTGCTGCGTCACCTTCTTTCACCAAGTTGTCAGTGTTTGCATCCTGTGCAAATAAATTACCTGCGCAGAGGCAGATTGCTAATGATAGAATAATTCTCTTCATGGTTAAATGTATGTTTTTAGTTTATTTGATTGGCGCGAATTTAGCAAGTTCGTACAAAAAAGAAAAGGATTTTATTTTTTTTTAGATTGATAAAAAAAGATTCCCTCCGGGAAGCATTTTTTTCCGTGAGGATAAATGCGCTTTCCCGGAGGGAATCCAATTAAATGGTAGGACTTTCTTTACAAGCCTTGCCCGTGGCAATTCTTGTATTTCTTACCGCTTCCGCAGGGGCAGGGGTCGTTGCGTCCGACACGTTTTTCGGCGCGTACCGGTTCTTGGCGCGGCTGTTGTGCGGCACGTGGTTCCGGTTCGTTGTTGCCCGAGATTTCGGTCTTCTGGGCGTGATAGCGGCTCATGTCCTGACGGCGTTCGGCCTCGGCCTTCTGGATGGCGATGCGCTGACGTGCAGCTTCGATGGCGGCAGCCTGACGTGCAGCCATGGCCTGTTTTTCCTCTTCAGTCGGCTCCTCGCGTACGGGGATTTGTCCGCGCATCAGGATGGCGGCAGTCTTGCGGTTCATCGTGTCGACCATCGCTTTAAACAGGTTGTACGATTCCAGTTTGTAGATCAACAACGGGTCTTTGTTCTCGTAGCTGGCGTTCTGCACGGAGTGGCGCAGTTCGTCCATCTCGCGCAGGTGCTCCTTCCAGGCGTCGTCGATGGTGTGCAGGACGATGGATTTCTGGAATGCCTTCGTGATGGCCTTGCTTTCTGTCTCGTAGGCCTCTTTCAGGTTGCAGGAGATGTTGTACATCCGCTTGCCGTCGGTGATGGGA
>CALUTX010000193.1 GCA_944323815.1 uncultured Parabacteroides sp.
TTTGCTTATGGGATAGGATATAAGTTGGAGAATTTGGTTTTTCTTCAGCTTAAAAGAGCGGGATATGTTGTTTATACCGGTGCTGCCAAAAACAAAGAGGTTGATTTTGTCGGGATGAAAGATGATCGGCTTCTTTACATACAAGTTACCTATTCTTTGCAGGACGAACAAACGGCCATGAGGGAATATGCATCGTTGGAAACGATTCGTGATAATTATGAAAAAGTGATAATTTCGTTAGATGATTCGGTATGGCCGTCTAATAAGGGAATCCGTCATATGCAAGCTTGGAATTTGCACACGCTGTTGTAATCCCTTTTCTCTTTTTGGGCGAAACTTTTCTTTTAGATAGGAGCAAAAATTCGTTTTGACGGCAGGAAAACGTTTGCAGGATGGAACCTATTCTTCAATCAGCGACGGCGTTTTTGTAAACAGCGTCGCTGATTATAAAAACGGCGACGCTGTTTATAGAATCACCGCCGTTGATTGAAGAATAGGACGAGTGAAGAGATAAAAGATTTCCCGGTTACTCGAACTTTAGCCCGTAACGAAGATAAATAGTTGTTCTTGCCAAACGAGAAGTCGGATGCGGTCAATCTCGTAAGGGTGCCAAGTCTTTGATTGCTTCCATTATATGGATGGTTTCGCTTAGTGTTGCGATGATTTCTTGATAGTGGCGGATGTCGGAGAATGAGAGCGTATGCCCCTTTCTGTCTTTCAACCATTTCTGGGCAGGCTGGTAGCCTCCGATGTAAAACTCCCATGCGCAAAGCGGAACGTTACCGAAATATTGTTGTTGGTTGATGTACACGGCTCCTTCTCGATAAACAGGCGTTTCTACTTGATTTTTCCCGCTTACTGGATAAGTGGTGTTTACATGCCACGCAGAACTGTTGTCCATCACATGCAACTTTCTTAGTCTGCTCCCCATTTGGGCTAAGTTGTGATAAAGCTCCGGGTTGGACGGATAAGGAATGCGAGGGAAGTCTATCTTCAGAAATTCCTTGTATCGTTCGCGATAGGCCGGGTTATGAAGTACGGCGTAAATATAGTCGAACAGTTCCAAGGGTTCAACCTTTTCACCAAGACGTTGTTCAATCTTCTCCAAGATGGCCGGGGCGAAATTGGGAGTAAGGTCGGATTTTTCAAAAAATTGACCGGCTTCGCCGGAAGGGGTTAGGTAGAGGGGGAATTGTGTACCTGCTCCTAATAACTTTGCACTAGCTAAAATATTACCGTTTGTAATGTGTCTTGAAATAAATACATGTCTCCAATCTTGGGATGTTTGTCTCGGAGTAATTAGCGAGAAATTCAATGGGTTTAACATGTGCCTTAACGAATGGTTTCTTGGCCAGGCCAAGAAACCATTCGTTTTACCTGTATAATAAGTGAATTTCGTTTCAAAAGGAAATACGTCAATAGGAACAATTTTATTATCATCAATATCATTGCCTACGTCTAATTTAGCCCATTCTAATTTCCAATTCCTTCCATCTTTCTTTAAATTGTATAAATCTCGTAATTCTTTTTCTTCTAGTTTTATAAGATCTTTTAAGTGTCTCTTTAATTCTTCTTTTTCACAAATACAGAAAGCATCTCTTTGTGATTCTACCCCTGTACTGTTTATTGTAAAAAGTTGGTATAAGGAAAAACCTTTTTCGTAGTTTTCTTGTGCAGAGAAATTTTTAGGGACAAAGAAATAATTGGGCTCTCTGTTCTCAATTTCAGTCCATGAAATATTGGTGAGAGAATTATTGTCTAAGAATCTATATTTGTTACTCTGTTTTCCATATAGTTCGTAATAGTATACTTTCCCCAATTCTCTTTTTCTTTTTGTTTCTGTTTTGATAAAGATATTTATGCTAACACCTTGCATAATATCAAATACATTTTCATCTTTTGATCCGTCTGGACATAACTCTTGTTTTTTACTGTTACCATGTAAATTGAGGATATAAATAGAATCGAAACTTTCTAATAATGATTTTCGCATTTGACGATAAGTTATTCCATCTATAAAACTATTGTTAGTGATAAAAGCAAGAATACCTTCTCCGTTTTTTTCTATATAATAATGTCCTAACCGAATGAATTTACAATAATCATCATTAAGATTTATTTTTCTTTCATTCAGCCCTTTTTTGTACTCATTTATTAAATTAGTTATCCATTCTCCATTATTATTACTACTTACATTATACGGTGGATTCCCAATCATCACCATCACCGGTGTATCTCGTTTGATGCGGTTTGCTTCGTTTGCTTCGTTGCTGAGCCATTGGGCGAAGAGACTACCCGTATCCGGATGATATTCTTCCAAAGAATTGGTCAGATAGATATGCAAACGGCTCTCTTTCTTGTGTATGTAACCGGTGTCTTGCAACAACATATCCAATTTAAGGTGAGCAATGGCATACGAAGCCATCAGCAACTCAAATCCATTGAGGCGAGGTAACAAGTGCTCTTCTACATAGCTTTGCCACATGCCTTCCATGCCGCGAAACTTATCGTAAATTTGATTGACTGCTTCGGCTAAGAATGTGCCTGTCCCTGTCGCCGGGTCAAGTATCTGTACTTTGTGGAAACGTCGTTTGTAAGTGGGTCTTTCACCTTTTTTCCCTTTGGCATATTGCTCGTTTACCACTTCGTGCTCGATGGTGCTATAATCTGCTAATCCCATGGGCAAACCGAATTCCCGTTGCAGCAGTTCGTCAACGGCTTTTACAATGAAGCGTACGACCGGTTGTGGAGTGTACCATACGCCTTTAGCTTTTCGCAATTTGGAATCATAGGCTGAAAGGAAGTCTTCATAGAAGTGAATCATGGGGTCGTTGTGCCGACTGTTTCGGCTATATGTGCCCATGACGGCAGCTACATTCGTAACTCTGAAAGTGACAGCCAATTCATCTACTATCCATGCGATGCGTTCATCCAAATCATATCCTGCTATGTTTTGGAAGATTTGGCGTAAGAAAGGATTCGTTTTAGGGATTAGTGTGGCTGCTTCTTGACGAGAAAATGTTTCGGGAGTTGGGTCGTGTAAACGAGCGGCAAACATGCCGTAAGCAATGGTTTGTGCATAGATGTCGGCAAATCCGTCGGGAGTGAGGTCGTGAATAAGGACACGTTGGAATGCTTCTAATTGTCCTTGCAGTTGTTGATTCCCGTAACATTCATTTTCCTCTTTAAAGGCAGACTTGATAACTTCTGCAAGTAAGCGAGCTTTGGCGGCCATTTGTCCGGCTAATTTGGTCGCCGACGTAATAGGTTGTGGTTCGGCATTGGCAAGGCGTCGTATCAATGTGTCAAACTTATCTTTTTGCCCTTTCAATAAGTATATTTTGCCATTCCGCAGTTCGCCGATGCGTACGCTATCTGTCCATATCCCGTATTCATAGAGATGGAAATCTAAGTAATCAGTGAAGATGATATGGTTGAGCGAAGTTTTGTAACGATTGAATTGTTCTTTGTGCTGTTTGCGGCCTGCTAAGTCAGGGTCGTCGATGTCTTTCGCTTCGAGAAACGCTACGGGTAAATTATCTGTTTTTCGTGTGAGTATAAAATCAGGAGCCCCACATTCGCTTCGGGCAGGTTCGTTTGTTACCACTAAATCAGGGAGTATCGCGGCTAATAGTTGTTGTAAAGCTGGCCGATAACTGTGTTCGCGTGCTTTCCCTGTCTGGTATTGGCGGTCAAGCTCTGTGATATATTCTTGTATATTCATAATTCCCCAAATATATTTTTAGATAAATCCTTATTCCCGTTTGATTTTTTGGAACGCCTGTAAAACCTCTTTATCCGTCAGCCCCTCCCCGTACGTAGCATAATCCATGCGGAAGGTGCAGCCGTTTTTGTATTCTGAGCAGCCGTAGGCGGTTTTTCCGCGCAGGATGTGGCCTTTTTGGCAGAGCGGACACAAGGGGGCTTGAGGTGCCTCTTCTTTTGCTTTCTTGGCAGTACGCGGTTTGCGCGGTTTCTTTTCTTTCTCTTTTTCCGGTACAGGCGCTTCGATGGGGATGCTGCGACGGCTCTGGTCGGAGAGGACGTGCAGCACGATTTCGTTCACCATCTGTTTCAGCTCTTCGAGGAAAGTACGGGCTTCGTAGGTGCCTCGTTCGATTTGGCGCAGCTTCTTTTCCCAAAGCCCGGTCAGTTCGGCGCTTTTCAGCAGCTCTTCTTGGATGGTACCAATCAGTTCGACGCCCGTAGCCGTCGGGTAGAGGTTCTTGCGCTCTTTGCGGATGTAGTTCCGTTTGAATAGCGTTTCGATGATAGCGGCACGCGTCGAAGGGCGACCAATACCGTTCTCTTTCAGTGCGTCGCGCAGTTCGTCGTTGTCCACCAGCTTGCCGGCCGTCTCCATTGCCCGGAGCAGGGTCGCTTCCGTATAGGGTTTGGGCGGTTGCGTCCATTTCTCGCCCAACATCGGTTCGTGCGGACCGCTTTCGCCTTTGACGAATGCCGGCAACGTTTTTTCTTCCTCATTGGCGTCGCCGTCCGTCTCGTTTGGGTCGGCAGCCGGATTTTTTTGCCCGGCGGCTATATTTTTTTGGTCGGCTGCAAAAACGACGCGCCAGCCGGGTTTCAGAATTTGCTTGCCTGACACTTTGAACTCCACCTTGTCCGCCTTCCCCAACACCGTCGTGGTAGAGATTTCGCAGTCGGGATAAAAGACGGCGATGAAACGGCGCGTCACGAGGTCGTACACCTTCCGCTCGTTGTCCGTCAGGTTACGGGCGGGGACGCCGGTTGGGATGATGGCATGGTGGTCGGTCACCTTCGCGTTGTCGAACACCCGTTTGTCTTTCCGCAACTTGGCAGCGGATAGGAGCGGGGCGGTCAGCTCCGTGTAGTCGACCAGCCCTTTCAGCATGTTGGGCACCTTCGGATAAATATCGTCACTCAGGAACGTCGTGTCGACGCGCGGATAGGTCGTCACCTTCTTTTCGTATAAAGATTGGATAAGCTTCAGCGTATCGTCTGCCGTAAAGGCGAATTTCTTGTTACACTCCACCTGCAAAGAGGTGAGGTCGAAGAGACGGGGCGCATACTCCTTCCCCTTTTTCTCGGTCACGCCGGTGACGGTGAAGTCCGATTGCCGGACACGTTCCAACAACGTTTCCCCCTCTTCCTTCTTCGCGAACTTGCCTTTTGTGGCAGAGAAGGTCGTATTCCGGTAGATGGTCTTCAGCTCCCAATAGGGTTCGGGCTGGAAATGGTCGATTTCGGCTTGCCGGTTGACGATGAGCGCCAGCGTGGGGGTCTGTACCCGTCCGATGGAAAGCACCTGCCGGTTCTGCCCGTAGCGCAGCGTATACAGACGGGTCGCGTTCATGCCCAGCAGCCAGTCGCCGATGGCGCGCGAGAGGCCGGCTTCGTACAGCC
>CALUTX010000194.1 GCA_944323815.1 uncultured Parabacteroides sp.
GGATACGGACACCAAGCGGTCGGTGAGCGCCTTTTTTGACGAAGAGATGCAGCCGGGTAAGTATTACACGGTTTCTTATTCCGGTTTGAAATCCCTTTCGGGCGCGGTCATGCCCGATTTTGCCGACGAGTATGAGTTGGGAACAGAGGAGGAAGAGCCGGAACCCGATGACCCGGAACCGTCCGACGATCCGGAGGCCTATCCGGTTGGCTCTGTCTTAATCAATGAGGTAATGGCCAAGCCGGGAGACGGTGGGATGGTGGAATACATCGAGTTGTACAACACCTTATCCGCTCCGGTACAATTAGCCGGCTGGGAATACCGGAACGTGAACGGGAAGAAAACAAAAGTCTTACCGGATGTGACGCTGCCTGTCGGTGGTTATGCCGTTTTGTTGGATGAAGAAGACCGGTTATCTGTTCCGCAAGAAGCCGTTGTTATCCGGATAGAAAAGTTCCCCGCCCTGAACGATAACGGTTCGACCTTGCAACTGTGGGATGCAACCGGTAATCAGATTGACGAAATCACCTACGAGAAGGCGACGGCAACCCGTTCGTGGGAACGTTCTGCTTCGGGCTGGCATCTTTCCTCCGACCCGCGCGGCGGTACGCCCGGGGAAACCAATTCTTCCCCGGAGGAAGAGGAACCGGAGGAACCCATAGAGGAACCTGACGAACCGGAAAATCCCGAAGAGCCAGAAGAACCGATTGAAACAGATCCGATTTTGCCGGGCGAAATCGTGTTTAACGAGTTGCTTCCCGACCCCTATGCCGGCGGAAGCGAGTATTTCGAGTTGTACAACCGGTCGGAAAAGCCGTTACCGGTGTCTACGCTGTCGGTTGCTGTTCGCAAAACCGATGGGACGTTGAGTACCCGTTATCCGTTGTCCGCAGTGAAGTCGCTTTTGGAGGCAGGCGGTTATCTGCTGCTGACCAAAAGCGTGGATGCGGTTACCTCTTTTTATCCGATAGAAGACGAAGAAGCGCTTTGTGAGATGCCCAAACTGCCTGTTTTGGCGAATACCGCTTCTACGCTGGTTCTGTTCCGAACGGCAGATGGGGTTGTGATAGACGAGGTGGCATACACTTCCAAATGGCATGCTCCTTCGATTAAAAATAAGAAAGGAGTTGCGTTGGAGCGGATCAATCCGGAAGGGGAGACGCAAGACCCGAAGAACTGGACGTCGGCCTCTGCTCTTGCCGGTTATGGAACGCCGGGTTATCGGAATTCCCAATACGGAACCGATTCGTCAGATGAACCGACTGCCATCGAAGCCCCCGTCTGGATAGAAGAGACAGGAAACTACACGATTGCCTATTGGCTCGATCGGCCGGGATACAGTTGCCGGGCCTTTGTATTCTCGATCACTGGAAAGCGGGTGGCTGAAATCTCCAATCATCAGTTACTGGGTACGTCCGGACAACTCACGTGGGATGGCAACGGCTCCGGTGGTACTCCTTTAGCTGCCGGTGTATATATCTTTTATGCCGAAATTTATCATCCGGATGGGACGGTCAAACCGTTTAAAAAGGTCTTTTTGGTCCGCTAATCCTTTATTGGTAAACGGCATGATACCATTCGATTCTATTTTTGTACCAATTCCATAACGGAAGCGAGGCCGATTGGGGGACAAACACGTTCAAACCGCAGTAATCTTCGATCGGTCTCGCTGTTTGAATGGCGGCATAGAAAGATTCAGATGTATGCGCCTTGTAAGGCACTGCGTTATCCAAACAGCGGGCCAGATTGAGCCTTTGTTCTTCGGTTGCCAGCTGTTTGAGAAAATCTTCCAAATCATATAGTTTGCCGATGTTGGTCGGCGAAAGATATTCCAATCGTTGTACGTTGGAAAGGTCGAGGGACAGCAGTGCCGATTCGTCTGTATCGGCCAAAATGTCCCGCACGGCCTCCCGCAAACTTTCCAGTTCACTGGTGCAGGTCAGGGAGACAGTCGCGTAAGGATAAGGATAGTCCAAATAATAGTTGTAGAACGCTTCGCACGCCTCCTCTAATTTCGGTTCCGTCTCAAACAGTAAAGGCAAAATTTGGTCGTAAGGCCAGCCTATCCCCATGATTTCGGTAGGCGATGCCAAAATATAGTCTGCTTTGTTGCGCAACTCATACGCACATTCCACACTTGCCATGTAACAGGCATCAAATAGAATGAAATCAAACACGTGGTCTGGAATCCCTTGTGCCAGCTCGTCGATTTCCATCCAACGGTTGCCGTCCTGTCCGAAAGCTCTCAGCATCGAATTAAAATCGGACGGCAGCCATCCGGTGCCATGACTCCAGAGAATCAGACCGTAGCTTTCAGCCGGATATTGGCTCACGACGTCCGCGATTACCTGCTGCATGACGGCCGGGTCTGTCGGGTCTTGTTCGTCGTACTGTTTGACAAGTTGGGTTTGGTTGTCTGCGATGGTGTAGAGCGAATGGTCATCAGTCCCGCTACCGGCATAGTAAATGAGTAAATTCCCGTTATTCAGTCTGCCATAGCTGGCTCCCCCAATCATCGCGTCGATATTGTCATCTGTAAATTTCTCCAGACTGTTGTTCGCCATCATGTACACCAAGACGGTACGTGTTGATGTCTGGATTTCCGGCTCGTCGTCCGAACAGCCGGTCCATATCCCCAGCAAGGGAACAAGTAGTAATAATAACTTGAGTTTCATGTCCGAATGGTTTTCAAAGTTTGACCTTTTTGCTTTTCCCTTCGCTCTCGTTGTGGAAACGGTCGACGGCAGTCACGACGTAACGATATTTCTGCTCTCCGTTGTCGTATGGGAGCAGGTAGCTGGTTTCGCGCGTGATGGCTACAATATTAGACGGGTCGTTCAAATCAATCGCTTCTTTGTTTTCAAAGCGGTAGATGACGAAATAGCTGGCCAGTTCCGGGTTATTGGCACTTTGTTCCGCTTTCCAGTGCAGTAGATAGCCTTTGGCAGTCCATTCCGCTTTCAGTTTTTTTACTTTCTGAGGAGCCCGGTCGTGCATGTGCGTGTAAGCAGGGATGAGGGCAGGATAGCGATGGTAGTTCCGCTTCAGGCTGTCGGCAATTCCGCCGTTGTTCCAAAACAGCTCGTTGGCAGGCCAGAAACAATTGCCGTCCACCTGCGAGAGTGCACGCTCGTAGCGCATCTTTCGGGTCAACTGTTTGGCTTTCATCGTGCGGGCAACGTCCTGCCCGATGTACAACGGGCGGTCGTAAGCATGTTGGTTCCACCATTGGATGAGCGTGATGTAGTCGGCGGCTGGATGCCCGATTTCCCAATATATCTGCGGCATGTTATAGTCTATCCATCCTTCGCGTACCCAGCGCGTGATGTCGGCATACAGGTCGTCGTAGTTTTGCAGTCCGTTGGTGTCGCTACCCGAACCATCCGGCGTGCTCTTCTTGTTGCGGTAAATGCCGAACGGGCTGATACCGAAACGTACCCAAGGTTTGGTCAGCAGGATGGTCCGTTTCAAATCCCGAATCAACTCGTTGACGTTGGCACGTCGCCAAGCGCCCCGTTGGGTTGCCTTATATCCTTTGCTCAGTCCATATTTCTGAAAACTTTTGTCGTCCGGGAATGGCACGCCTGCGACGGGATAGGGATAAAAATAGTCGTCCATATGAATGGCGTCTACATCATAACGACTGACAATATCGCGCACGACGCGGCAAATGAATTGCCGACTTCCGGGATGTCCCGGGTCGAACAGCAGTTGCTTGTTGTAAGTCACGAACCATTCCGGATGTTGGAAATAGATATGCGAGTCTGCCAAGTTATCCGTACCCGATGTCCCGGCACGGAACGGGTTCAGCCACGCGTGAAACTCCATGCCCCGTTTGTGGCACTCCTCAATCAGGAACGCCATCAGGTCGAAATCGCCCTCCGGCGCCATCCCTTGCCTGCCGGTATAAAAACGGCTCCAAGGCTCCAGCTTCGAACGGTAGAACGCATCGGCTTCCGGCCGTACCTGAAAGATAAGGGCATTGATGCCACAGGCTTGCAGGTAGTTGAGTTTGCGAATAAAATCTTTCTTCAATTGCGGCACGCTCATTTGCGCATATTCTGGTTGAAAAACCGTCTGTATCCATGCCCCGCGAAACTCCCGCTTCGCTTCTTTTGGCTGCCTTGTCTGTTGCGTTACCTGCGTTGTCCGACACGAAACTGTCAAGCAAAACACACCAAGCAACAGCAGGTAAAAATGTTTGAACTTCATAAATGCTTATCAATTGGGTAATCAGGGGACAAAGATAGCAAAAGCGAGGGAATGCAACGAGCAGGCTGTCATGAAAAATCTCCTATCGATGAATGGGAAACTACCCGGCAGGAAAATGGATTTTCCCTCCGGATAAACCGACTTACCTCATAATGTTTAGACAAAGCGTTCCGAATCAATTAATTTTCCCTATATTTGTCCGCAAAGAGATAAATCTATACGAAGATGGACGACAAAGTGATTCTGACCATCGGCCGGCAATTCGGTAGCGGTGGACGCGAAATAGGACAAAAACTGGCAAAGGCGTTGGATATTGCCTATTATGACAAAGAGTTGATGGCGCTTGCAGCCAAAGAGAGCGGACTGAGCGAAGAGTTTTTCAAGAAGGCGGACGAGCGGGCTTCGAGTGGCTTGTCATACGCTTTTTCGATGGGTTACTCTTACATGGGCATGTTTCCGACTTATGCCGATGTGCTTTCCAATGACCGGCTGTTCCTATACCAAAGCGACGCCATCCGCAATTTGGCGGAGAAAGGTTCGTGTATCATTGTCGGACGCTGTGCCGATTACATCTTGCGTGACGACCCGGCGTGCCTCAGTTTCTTTATCCATAACAAGAAGGAGAACCGTATCCAGCGCATCATTGAAAGCGAAGGCGTGACGGTCGAACAGGCGGAAGAGCTGATGACGAAGACCGACAAGTCGCGTGCTGCCTACTATAATTATTATACCAACAAGGAATGGGGCGTCGCTTCGTCGTACAATTTCTCCATCGACGTATCGGTGCTCGGCGTGGACGAAACGGTTGCGTTCATCAAGAGTTTTGTGGAAAAAAAGTTGAGCCAACGTCCGCCGCATTTCGGGTAAATCCTTATCTTTGCACGGACTTATCATAGGGGTGCCTTACTTATACAGGCTGAGATTATACCCATAGAACCTGTGCGGGTAATGCCGCAAAGGGAAAGGTAGAACGACTAAAGAAAGGGGAACCTTGCCTCTATGGGTTTCCCGAAGTTGAATTCTAATTAAAATTTATTGTGTCATGGAACAGATTGTTTCAACAGGAATTATTGACTATTATTTTGCAAAGTTAAAACGGAATTTGTCTATCGACGTAGCAGTTGTGGGCGGTGGTCCGTCCGGCATCGTGGCA
>CALUTX010000195.1 GCA_944323815.1 uncultured Parabacteroides sp.
AAAGGCAGCACAACTACTGGGCATCGACCGGAAAACACTATACAATAAATTAAAAGCATACCACATCGAGGAGTGAAAAAGGAAAAAGCGACAACGGCAAGGGGAGAGGTGAAAGATACGGTGCGCATCATACGTTTTATAATAGTGGGAACGTTGAATGCGCTTATCATGTCGTTAATCGTTTGGTTGATGATGGACGAATTGGGAATAGACTATCGTCCTGCCAATGTGACGGCTTATGTGGTGGCGCAGATGAATAATTTTTTCTGGAGTAAATATTGGGTCTTTTCTTCGCGGAGCGGGCGGTTGCGCCATGAAGTCCCGCTTTTCCTTTTGGCATTTGGGTGTGCGTATGGTGCCCAATTCTTGGGACTGTTGCTGATGGTTGAAATATTAGGTTTGAATGAATATCTCGCCCAGTTCTTGGGATTGTTTATTTACGGAGCTGTAAACTTCTTGATGAACAAGCGCATGACATTTTTGCGTAAGCCGGAAAATAATTGAATGGGTTTGCGCAAAACATCTCTTTTTAATGTGCCCGCTCGCGAAATTCAGATGGCGTGACGCCTTCCCGCTTCTTGAAGAAGGTGGAAAATTGTCCTGCGTTCTCAAATTTGAGGCTGTAAGCGATTTCAGAGATATTCAAACTGCTACTCGTCAGCAATTCTTTGGCTCGTAGCAGCTTTTGTTGCAGTTGATACTGGGCGGGCGAAACCCCTGTGTATTCCTTAAACATCCGCCGGAACCATGAGTAACCCAATCCTAAATGGGAGGCAATCTCTTCGGCACTCATGGGATTTTCTACGTTCTCTTTCATCAGGATGCGCGCTTCGTTGATTTTATCAATCACGTAGGTGTTGGTGAATGAATTATTCCTTTGTTTATAATAGACCGTGCCGAGTATGTGGAGGACGATGCTGGAAATCATTTCCTGATAACCGGTTTTTTCTTGTGAAGCATATTTCAGAATGTCGTGATAAAGCTCGACGATGGTCGCGCTTAAGCCGATGTGCAACAACGGTTCCTCGCGCGTAAAAAAACGTTTTTCGACGCGGCGGTCGATGTGCATTCCGCGAAAACCGACCCAATATTCATCCCAGCCCGTTTCGCTGTCGGGATAATAGCTGTGCCATTCGCCCGGAAACAGCAGAATCATGGTGCCGGCTTTTATTTTTTGCTTTTTGCAGGATTGCGAGGAGAAGTAACCGCTTCCTTTGGTGATGTAGACCAGTTGGTATTCGTTCAGGATACGCCCAGTCTGCGGTTTAAAATTATAAGAGTCCGGATGTTTGGACGAAGGATAGATGCCTTTGGGCGGAATGAACTGATAGCCGACCGTTGTGACCACAATTCCCCATTCTTCGTCTCGTGCGCTAATCGCCAAATACTTCAATTGGTCTTTTACTTGTCTATCCATATTTCTCTGTCAGAATTGAAAGGTATTAAATCATTTTCGGTAGCAAAGATATACACATCTCGGCTACATTTGCAACAAATAAAAACAATAAGTTATGGTTTGCCATGAAGAAATATAGTTTTTTAGCCTTTGATCTCGGGGCGACCAGCGGACGTGCGGTAATCGGGACGTTAGCAGGTGACAAATTTGAAATGCGGGAAATACATCGTTTCCCGAATGCAATCATGGAATTGCATGGGAGGTATTATTGGAATGTCTTTCATCTGTATGAAGCAATGAAAGAGAGTCTGAGGATTTGTGCGCGTCAGCAAATCGTGCCGGATTCGATAGGAATCGACACATGGGGAGTCGATTTCGGCTATTTGGCGGCAGACGGTACGTTGTTAGGGTTGCCGCGAGCCTATCGGGATCCATATACGGAAGGTGCACCGGAGGCGTTTTTCAAACGCGTGCCGCGCTCGGAGGTGTACAGGCTGACGGGTATTCAGATTATGAATTTCAACAGCCTTTTCCAGTTGTATAAAGCCAAGCAAGAAAATTTTGCTCCTTTGCAGACGGCGAAAGAGATACTTTTCATGCCGGATTTGCTGTCTTATCTATTGACGGGCAATAAGGTTTGCGAATATACAGACGCATCGACCTCGCAGCTGTTGAATCCTGTGACCAAGCGGTTTGAAATTTCATTGTTGGAAGCGGCAGGCGTTTCCCCTTCGCTGCTTCGTCCGGTAGTCATGCCGGGTACGCGTGTCGGGGTATTGACGGCTGCGCTTGCGAACGAGACGGGTATCGGACAGATTCCGGTGATTGCAGTCGCCGGTCATGACACCGCGTCGGCAGTAGCGGCTGTACCGGCCGAAGACCGCGAGTTCGCTTATCTGAGTAGTGGCACATGGAGCTTGATGGGCATCGAGACGGAAGAACCGATTATTACGGAAGACTCTTTCCGCTATAATTTCACGAATGAGGGAGGTATCGACGGGACGACCCGTTTCCTGAAAAACATCACCGGCATGTGGCTGCTCGAGCAGTGCCGGAAAGAGTGGGAGCGTGCCGGTCGTACATACGCCTATCCGGATATTGTCAAGATGGCGGAAGAGGCGGCTCCGTTCCGCAGCTTCGTCAATCCGGACGACCCGCGTTTCGCCAATCCACCCAGCATGACGGAGGCGATTGCCGCTTATTGCCGCGAAACCGGGCAGCCGGTGCCGGAGACGGATGGCGCGTTCATCCGCTGCATCTTCGAGAGCTTGGCGATGCGCTACCGGGAGGTCTTGGGGCTTTTGTCGGAGATGGCGCCATTTCCAATACGGAAGCTGCACGTCATTGGTGGCGGGTCGAAAAACAATCTGTTGAACCAGTTTACAGCCAACGCCATACGCATGCCGGTTGTTGCGGGGCCTGCCGAAGCGACGGCTATCGGAAACTGCATGGTGCAGGCGCGCGCTGCCGGATTGGTCGCAGACCGTTGGGAGATGCGGCGGCTTATCCATTCTTTCCTTTCTCCTACCGTCTTTTTCCCGGAGGGTAACGGCGAATGGGAGGAGGCTTATCGGAAATATCAATGTATAACAATCAAAAAATAAACGTATGGCAAAAGTAAGTTGTATCAAACAAGCGTATGAGGTAGCGAAAGAACGTTACGCTGCCGTGGGTGTGAACGTAGAGGAAGCGATGGAGAAGTTGCAAAAGATTTCCCTCTCCCTGCATTGTTGGCAAACGGACGATGTGACCGGTTTTGAAAATCAAGGCGGCTCGTTGACGGGCGGTATTCAGGTGACAGGTAATTATCCCGGTCGGGCACGGACCATCGACGAAGTTCGCGCCGATATTCTGAAAGCCACTTCGCTGATTGCCGGTAAACACCGTTTGAGCCTGCATGAGATCTACGGTGATTTTCAAGGAAAGCAGGTTGACCGGGACGAGGTCGAACCGAAGCACTTCGAGAGTTGGATGCAGTGGGCGAAGGAAAACGGCTTGAAACTGGACTTCAACAGCACCTCCTTCTCCCATCCGAAGAGTGGCGACCTGACGTTGGCCAATCCGAATAAGGAAATCCGCGACTTCTGGATCGAGCACACGAAACGTTGCCGCTGGATTAGCGACGAGATGGGAAAATATCAAGACGACCCGTGCATCCTGAATATCTGGATTCACGACGGAAGCAAAGAGGTGCCCGCCAGCCGTTTGATGTACCGGCAGATTTTGGAGCAGTCGTTGGATGAGATTTTTGCAACTGAATATGCACACATGAAGGATTGCATCGAAGCGAAACTCTTCGGCATCGGCTTGGAGAGCTACACGGTCGGTTCTTATGACTTTTACTTGGGCTATGGCGCGAAGAAGAATAAGATTGTGACGTTGGATACAGGGCACTTCCATCTGACCGAGAGCATTGCTGACAAGATTTCCGCCCTGCTACTCTTCACGCCGGAGATTATGCTGCACGTCAGTCGCCCGATTCGTTGGGACAGCGACCATGTGGTCATCCTGAACGACGATTTGCAGGATTTGGCTCGTGAAGTGATCCGTTGCAACGCTTTGGACCGCGTGCACATTGGTTTGGATTATTTCGATGCGACCATTAACCGCATCGGCGCCTACGTCATCGGCTGTAGGGCGACGCAGAAAGCCTTCTTGCAAGCCCTGCTCGAGCCGTCGGCAACGTTGCAACGGTATGAGGCGGAAGGTAAATATTTCGAGCGGCTCGCCTTGCAGGAAGAGTTGAAGAGCCTGCCGTGGGCAGCCGTATGGGACATGTTCTGCTTGCAGAATGACGTGCCTGTGGGCGAAGCCTACATCGCCGAGATTGAACAGTATGAAGCAGATGTGACGAGCAAACGATAGCGCGCGATGGAAGTTGTCATTGGTTTAATTATTATCGCGATCGGCAGTTTCGGGCAGAGCAGTTCCTACGTCCCGATAAACAAGGTGAAGGGCTGGAGTTGGGAGAGTTTCTGGTTGGTACAGGGCATTTTTGCGTGGCTCGTCTTCCCGTTGCTGGGTGCGTTGCTTGCTGTCCCGTCGGGCAGTAGCTTGATGGAATTGTGGAGCGCAGGCGGTGCGTGGGGCGCGGTTATCTACGGCGTGTTGTGGGGTGTCGGCGGGCTTACCTTCGGGCTGAGTATGCGCTACTTGGGCGTCGCGCTCGGGCAGAGCATTGCGCTCGGCACCTGCGCCGGTTTCGGGACACTCTTCCCTGCGCTTTTGGCAGGGCAAGACCTGTTGCACGGCGACGGACTGATTCTGCTCCTCGGCGTCTGCATCACGCTGGCGGGCATCGCCGTCATCGGCTACGCCGGGAGCCTTCGCTCACAAAACATGACGGAGGAGGAGAAGCGTGCAGCCGTCAAGGATTTCGCCCTGACGAAGGGGTTGGCGGTCGCCCTGCTGGCGGGCGTGATGAGCGCCTGTTTCAGTCTGGGGCTGGAGGCAGGCGCGCCGATTTTGGAGAAAGCGAAGGCGACGGGGGCGAGCGAACTGTTTGCGCAGAACCCCGTCACGCTGCTGGTGACGATTGGCGGATTCTTCACGAACGCAGCCTACTGCCTGTATCAGAACGTGAAAAACCGGACCGGGAAGGATTATTTCTCCGTTTCGGGCAGCGTTCTCGTGAATAATGTGTTATTTTGCGCCCTCGCAGGTGTGCTGTGGTATTCACAGTTCTTCGGATTGGGGATGGGAAAAAGTTATTTCACCGATTCGCCCGTGATGCTTGCCTTCTCGTGGAGCATCCTGATGTCGCTGAACGTTTTCTTCAGCAATATTTGGGGTATCGTCTTGAAGGAATGGAAAGGGGTCAGCCGGAAAACGGTGGTCGTGTTGGTTTGCGGCATGGCGTTGCTGATTTTCTCGCTTCTGTTCCC
>CALUTX010000196.1 GCA_944323815.1 uncultured Parabacteroides sp.
CACTTAAATTTGTCATTGTTATGCTGTTATATCTATTTCTTCACTACATTTGCATAAAAGTATTGGCAAAATTAGCAGTATTTGGGAATATACAGAAGAATGTTGGTAAAAGATTTCATAACGGAAGAACTTCCGGTGTTAAAAAGTTATGATACGTCAAAGTATGCTTTGGCTTTGATGGATGACTATAAATTAAGGCATTTGCCGTGGGTGGACGACAATCTGTATCGTGGTCTGGTCTCCGAAAAAGAACTTTTGGCTTCGCCTAATTTGTCTTTGGCTTCGGGTAATTTTGTTTTCCCTCCGCTTAGCGTGCGGGAAGATGCCAGTGTGTATGAGGTTTTGAAGATGATTACGCTGCATCGGTTGAGCCTTTTGCCTGTGGTGGATGCGGAGGGGGGCTATCGGGGCGCTGTCACGTTGGACAAGTTGACGGATGTGCTTTCCGAATTGTGCCATGCGGGGACGACAGGCAGCGTGTTGGTGCTGGAACTGGCTTCGCGGGATTATTCGTTGGCCGATGTCGCCCGGATTGTGGAGGCGAATCATGCGCACATTCTGAGCTCGTTTTCTCATACGGAGCCGGAAACGGGTCGTTTGTACCTGATGATAAAGATTGATTTGGAGGATGCCTCTCCTGTCATCCGGAGCTTTGAACGGTTTGATTATACGGTTCTGTATCATTTTATGGAACGGGGACAGGTGGACGAACTGTTGCAGTGGCGCATGGCCGAGGTGCTTCGTTATATGGATATTTGAATAAATGAATGGAAAAGCAAGGATGAAGAAAGTAGGCATATTTGGCAGTGATTATCAGGACGGGAAGCTGCCGGTCATCAAACGCCTGTTTGACAAATTGGCCGCTTTGGAAGCGGAGGTTTACGTGGATTGTGAGTTTTATCTGTTTTTGAGTCGTGTTTTGCATTATGAGCCGGTTGTTTCGGGCGTTTTGACGAACGACGAGTTTGATTTGGATGTGGCGTTGAGTTTGGGCGGAGACGGTACCTTTTTGCGGACGGCAGCTCGGGTGAACAAGCAGAATATTCCGATATTGGGCGTGAATACGGGGCATCTTGGCTTTTTGGCGGATGTAGATAATATGGAGATTGAAAATGCACTTGATGAGCTGTTTCGGGATTGTTATCATATTGAGGAGCGTTCTTTGTTGCGCCTTCATACGGACGAACGGATTTATCGAGGGTATAATTATGCGTTGAATGAGGTGGCTGTTTTGAAACGGGATACCTCGTCCATGATTACGATTCATACCTTTTTGAACGATGAATATTTGACATCTTATCAGGCAGACGGGCTTTTGGTGGCGACGCCGACGGGGTCGACCGGCTATTCGATGAGTGTAAACGGGCCGATTATTTTGCCGCAGAGCCATAATTTGGTGTTGAGTCCGGTTGCACCTCATTCGTTAAATGTCCGGCCGTTGGTGATTCCGGACGCGATGACCATAACGCTGAAGGTGGAGAGCCGGAACAAATATTTTTTGATTTCGTTGGACGGACGTTCGGAAATATTCCCGGTCGGTATCCAGTTGCGGATTAGTAAAGCCGATTATACGGCTAAAGTGGTTAAACGCTATGGCCACACTTTTTACCAGACCTTGCGTGAGAAATTGATGTGGGGAGCAGATGCGAGAATGAAGCAAAACGGCTTATAAAGCCTTGAATAGTTAAATGAAGTTAATGTGATGAATTTTTTCAATGAAACATGATGCAGTATTGCAAAAACTGCCTATATTTGCATCGTGTTTTTCATGGTATTAGATTTAAGGTTAACAATGAAGATTGGCTGTCTGTGAAGATGGCCATTTTTTTTATAAGTGAAAAAGAAAAATGAAAAGAGTATTTTGTCCAAAGTGTGATAATCAGTTGGTATTTGATGAAAGCCGTTATCCGGACGGGAAAGTCTTGGTATTCGTGTGTCCGCAGTGCGGGCATCAATTTAAGGTGAAAGTCGGCCGGAAGGTAGTCCGCACCGATTCGGGACAGGAAAAGGAGGTTAAGGAACCCGATTTCTCCGTCGGTTATATCACAGTGATAGAAAATGCTTTTACTTATAAGCAGCGGCTACCTTTAGTTATGGGCGACAATGTAATCGGTCGTCGGAACCGTGATACAGACGGAGTGGATGTCCCGATTGTGACCAGCGACCCCAGCATGGGACGCAAACACTGCGTGCTTCATGTGAAAGAAGATAAAGACGGAAAGCGAATTTATATGTTGCGCGATTTCCCCAGCCTGACAGGAACATTTTTAGGCAACACCCTTTTAGGCAAAAAAGAGTGGGTACGAATAGAAGACGGAGCAATTATCACACTCGGCGCCACCACATTTATTTTTCATGAACCGGAAGAGGTTTTGCCGTGAGAAGTCTTGTCAATAAGCATTTCAATAGATGGAGTGGGATATTTTTCTGCGTGAAAGGAGGGGAATCCTTACGGGGAAACGATTAAAAATGAATTGAAAATTGAGAAAATTACCTTCCCTCAATTGTGGAACCTATTTCTCAATTTTCAATTCTCGATTTTTAATTCTGAACTACCGTCAATCGAACTCCCTGCAAATCTTTGTCGGCAGAAGAGGAACCTACAAGGAGGGTGAAGTCTCCCGGTTCTACCTCCCATTGCTTGCGGGCGGTGTAGAATTTCAGGTCGTCTGGGGTGACGGTGAACTGTATCTGCTTCGTTTCGCCTACTTTTAGCGAGACGCGTTGAAAGCCTTTGAGTTCTTTGACTGGACGGGTGATAGAGCCGTACTCGTCGCGGATGTAAAGTTGGACGATTTCCGTTCCGTCACGTTTTCCGGTGTTGGTCAGGTCAAATGTAAGTGTGACTGATTCGTCCCGGTGAATTTTGTCTTTCGACAGCACAGGTTTTCCATACCGGTAAGTCGTGTAGCTCAGCCCGTAGCCGAAAGGATAAAGATAACCGGTGTGGCCCAATGCGAATTGACGGGAATATTGGGACCATTTATGGTTGTAGATGGTCTGAACTTGTCCGACGTTGTAGGGAACGGTAACAGGTAGTTTTCCGCTCGGGTTGAGGTCACCAAAAAGTGCTTCGGCAATGGCTTGTCCGCCGTACATACCCGGTTCCCATGCTTCGAGGATGGCGGGAACGTGCTGGTCGGCCCAAACGAGACTCAAAGGGCGTCCGTTGAGCAGGACAAGAACGGTCGGTTTTCCTGATGCGAAGACCGTTTCGAGCAGTTCTTGCTGGCGGCCGGGTAGGTCAAGATTGTCGCGATCGCAGTTCTCGCCGCAGGTACGACCAAAACTCTCATAACGTTGTGAGTTTTCGCCAACGACGACGATGTTCAGGTCGGCCTCGCGTGCTTTGCGGCCAGCAAGTGCTAAATCGGCAGAAGTGATGGCTGTGATTTTACCACCGAAACACATCGTGTCGATTTGGGCATCGGGGCAGGCGTCGCGGATACCTTCGTAGGCAGTCACTACGTTTTCAGCTGGTTGTGGCATGGCCCAGTCGCCTAAAATGGTTTGGCTGTCAGCATTGGGACCGACGATGAAAATACGGCGATAGCGATCTTTCATCAACGGGAGCAGACCGTCGTTTTTCAATAAGACGAGTCCTTGGCGAGCTGCTTCAAGTGCCGTGTGGCGGTGTGCCGCTGGCGCAATCAGTGAACGGGTGGCAGTGATATCGACCAATGGATTTTCAAACAGTCCTAATAAGAATTTGGCTTCCAGAATCTTCCGGACGGCCGCATCAATACGCGTTTCAGGGATACGGCCCGTCTGAACGGCTTTCAAAATGGTTTCGAAATAATGATCTCCCTGCATGTGCATGTCGATACCGGCTTCAACGGAAACACAGAAAGCCTCTTCTTCGTCGGGAACGAAATGGTGCATGGAGTGTAAACGTTCGATATCCATCCAGTCGCTAACCACAAAACCGTCAAAACCCAGTTCTTCGCGCAAAAGGTCTTTCAGCAACCAGTGGTTGGCGTGGCAGGGGATGCCATTCAACTCGTTGTGAGCGGCCATGACTGTATAAACATGGGCTTGAATGGCAGCAGCAAAGGGTGGCAGGAACACTTCGCGCAATTTTTGTTCCGAGAGATCCATCGGTGCGGCGTTGATGCCACCGGCTGGTTCAGAACCGGCAATCATGTGCTTGGCACATGCTAACACGCGGTCGGGCTGTACGCCGTCCTGTCCTTGCAAACCTTGTATCAAGCGGGTTCCCATCTGAGTGACCAAGTAAGGGTCTTCGCCAAATGTTTCCCCAATACGTCCCCAACGCGGGTCGCGTGCCACTTCGATATTGGGATTGAAAGCCCAGTGCATGCCACTGGCGCGCATCTCTGATGCTGTTTCTGCACCGCTTTGTTCCATGAGGTCCGGATTGAATGTGGATGCCATGGTGATGGATGTGGGATAGACGGTACAACCGGCATGTAACCCGTTTCCATGGATGGCGTCAACTCCGAAGAGGAGCGGAATTTTCAACCGGGTTTCTTGAGCGGCCTTTTGCAACATATTGGCCTCTTCGACGGTCAAGACGTGCAGGAAGGCACCGATTTGTCCTTTGCGCACTTTGTCGATGATGGCTTGCCCTTTCATGCCGAAAGCGTTGGCGTCAATGTTGTTCATGTCGTTGCTGCTCTGATTCTGTTTTTTCTCGTTAGCTTCCACATGAGAAGGTCCGACATATTGACACATCTGCCCGATTTTCTCTTCGAGTGTCATCTCTTTTAACAGAAGTTCGGCACGCTCGGCAGGAGGGAGCGAAGTGTCTTTGTAACTTTTCTTTTCCGTGCATGCACCAAACAGGAAAAGGCTGTTTGCTAATAGTAGGGCGGCTATATAGGATTTCATTGTTTGTTTGTCCATAGGCTTTTGAGGTAATTAAAAAAGGCTGTGTCAAAACGTGAAAAAGACACGAGTAACACAGTCTAAACTTATGAAAGAGCTATATCAATTATGCTTTCTCTGCTTTCCGTTTGTCGATTTGCTCTTGTACAATGGCATCGACGACGGCGACGGTCGTCAGGTTCAGGATGTCGCGTGTCGTGCTCTCCACGTCGGTGAAGTGAATCGGCTTGTTCAGACCCATCTGGATCGGACCGATTGTCTCGGCGAATCCTAATGTGTCGAGCAGTTTGTAAGCACTGTTCGCGGAGCTTAGGTTCGGGAAGACCAGCGTATTGACGTCTTTTCCCTTCAGTTTGTTGAACGGATACATCTCGTCGCGCAACTTTTGGTCGAGAGCGAAATTGACCTGCA
>CALUTX010000197.1 GCA_944323815.1 uncultured Parabacteroides sp.
TGAGACAAATCGTTGGTGATACCCGCATCATAAGGAGCGACCTTCACGGTCTTTGTCGCTTTGTCGTACACCGCATTGTAGGCTGTCCGCTTTTCTGTATGGTACAGATACCGACAGAAACGAAGCAGTGAAATCCGTTTATTCTCCGAGATGTCAAAGAAATAAAATCCCTTATCCCGTTCCTTATATAAACGGTCTTCCAACTCGAAGCGGTATGCGCCGACATCCACCAGCCGCTCTGGGAGCAAACCCTCCTGCGTCACCCGATAGATTGTATCGTTAAAGTTCACTTTCAGATAGGTGTCCTTCCCCAAATGCCAAAACGGACTCAGCAAAAACGACATCACCCGTCCGCATTCCCCTTCATACAAAAGAATCATCAGTGGATGGCCCGCCGTACCTTGATTTTCAAAAGTCATCACGTTCGGCATTCCCAAGCGCGGAGCATGTTCGCTTGCCGGTTCGCTGTTCGTCGGATAAACGGCAAGCACAGTCGTGTCACGCATAAAAAAGATCTGATCCGGCGACACCCGCGTGGCAGGGACATGCAGCAGCGAGGTCTGCGCATCCCAATAATCCTGCGTTACCATCGCTATCTCGCCTTCGAGCGACATGGGTTGCTCCTTCTTGCGTCCGACGAAGCGTCCCTCCAAATCATACACCATCAACTCTTGATACCGGTTGGAAGGGAAAGAGATTTGTCCCGCCGCATAGTTGTAGTATCCGCACAAATCGGCACATCCTTCCGGGTCGTCACCAATATGCCCGATGGGATGCAGGAATTTCCCCGTCTGCTTATCGAAAGCAAAACATTGCCGTTGGGAAGTCATCACGATTATCTTATCCGGTGCAATCCGAACTACCGGCTCATCCCCCACCAAGCAATCGTCCGTCGTCTCCAATGCGACGTAACGCACCCGCGAAAAGCAATCGGAGGCTTTCAACTCCGTCTGATTCTCGAACGCCGAAGCCAGCGGGATAACCTCCAGCGTTTCCCCTTCCGGCTGTCCGCCCTTGCAAGCACAAAGCGAAAGCAATGCCAAGCACACTAATAACTGTTTCATAGAAATCTGTTTCTCTTTCCAATATCTCTTCAAGTTCTTTTACCCTTCCGGTGGCATGTCGTTTTACTTCCGTAAGACAGTAGTTACCAGTTCCACACTTCGGAAACGGTAACTACTGAACAACGGAAGCGGTAACTACCGACACTCGGTAGTACCGCCACAAATAAATAGGAATTCCTTCTTTGATTACGCCGGCAGGCTGGTGCTGACCAAAATCGTCACCAACAGACCCAAGATGGCATACAACTCGGGGAACACCGCCATCACCATGGTTGAACCGAAAGCGTTATGTCCGGCTCCGATGGCAGCAATACCGTTGGCGCAAACCTGTCCTTGACGGATAGCGGAAATCAGACCTGAAAATCCCAATACCAATCCGGCGGCAAAGACAGCCGTAGCGGTCAGCATCGAGATGTCGGGCGTCAAAAAGGGCTGCATCATAAAGTAACCCACAAATCCGTACAGTCCTTGCGACGAAGGCAAGGCACTCAGACCAATATACGAACCCAACGCATCCGGGTTCTTTTTCATCGCACCGACCACCGCGTTTCCGGTAATCGTCACACCGTAACTACTGCCGATGAAGGTTAAACCAGTCATCAGCGCAACTCCTAAATAAGCTAATAAAATAGGTTCCATAATGATTGAAGTTTTAATTATTATTTTTATTGTTTGTATCTGTATGGATTACGCCTTCTTAAAGGGGCGGTATTCTTTCCCGCCTCCCGAGAACTCGGCGTTTTTATAATACTCGACGAAAATCAGACGCAGCGGATGTACCAGCGAACTGATAGTGCACAGCCCGAAGTTAATTGCGTGTCCGAAGACGAGAATCAACAGCATCACGACGATGCGCAGCACGATATTCATTCCCTCCGTCATGTCGATGGCCAGCGTATTGAAAACACCTCCCAAAATCGAACCCGTCAGCCCGATGGCGAACAGGCGGATGTAAGAGAGCGTATCACCCAGCAACCCGGACGCAACGTTGTAAGTGTTCCACAATCCCGTTCCGATATTCAGGAAAACGTTCTTACCCGGCGAGTTGTAGAGGAATGCGACCAGCAAGCCCAACCCTCCGATGGCGTAGCAAACAGTCTTCACCGTTTCCGGAATTTGCACATCAAGCATCGGGAGTCCCAAAGCGCAAAGGAAAGCGACAATCGTGAAGACCCATGCCAACGGAGCAATGCCGTATTTCGTCCCCTGTTGCGACATCGTCTGCAACGCTGCCACAATCTTACCGAAAACAATCTGCACCAAACCGATGATAATGGAGAAAGTCATCAGGTTATCACTGCTTACAAAATAGTCCTTTACCGCCGCCAATGCCGGAACATTCGCTAATGCAATTCCGAAGAAAGAACCTGTCAGCGTCCCGACAATCACCGCCGCCAGCCCGAAATACTGGAAAAGTGATAAGTACGGTTTGTAATCCGCCTTCACCTTGCGCTTGAAATAAGCACAAACCAATATCACCAACAACCCGTATCCGCCGTCGCCGAAACAAAGCCCGAAGAAGAGCATAAAGAACGGCGCGAAGAAAGGCGTCGGGTCGAACTCCGTATAGTTAGGCAACGAGAACATCCGCGTAATCGGTTCGAACAAACGGGAAAAAGCATTGTTTCGCAACTTGATGGGAATGTTTTCCGTCACGTCCAGCTCCAAATGGCGGTAATAGTAACCGGCTTGATCGAGTGCCTGCTCCATGGCCGGCGCGTTTTCAGCCGGGACAAACCCTTCCAGCAGCATCAGCCGATTCTCTGCCTCGCGGTCTGTCTGGGCCCAGACATTCATATAGTTGAACTCGTCTTGAATCGCTTTGTCGGCTGCCGCCAGCTCTTTATAATGCTGAGTAGCGAAAAGCCGCATCTGCTCATTCAAGGCATCCAGCTCTTGCTTTTTCCGGATCCCTTCGGCCTGCAAAGCCGACAATCCCTTACCAGGCATCTTCGCGCGTTCGGCATCAACATCAATCGGCGTTCCTACTTTGGTAACCGTCACAAAATAGGTGACAGATTGCACGTTATTGACCAAAAAGGCGTTGTACAGTTCCCCCCATTTGGGTTCATAGCGCGACGTCGGGCAGCTAAAGAAATTCACCTCATAACCGGCCTCTTTCAAGCGGTCAATCACCTTGAAATCAAAATCGCCCCAGAGCTCCATATAAGCAATATCCTTTTCCAGCGAAGCCATCGAAGCCTGCAACGCCGCTTTCTTCTCGCGCAACGCCTCCAGCTCGTTTACCAACGCCAGGCCTTCTGCCTTACTCGACGGACGAACGTCTACGGCTTCTCCATCGCCTGCCGCCTTATCCAGCGTCAGGCAAAAGCGCAACGCCTGCTCGACCTGTCTGCGTTCAGCGAGCAATGTCTGCAACTCGGCATTGTCGCGAATCGAGTTCACCTCCTTCACGTGCAAAACACCCAAGTCACGCAATATCGACAAAAAAGCGTCGTATTCTTTGTGGTACACCATAAAGGCATACTTTTCCATCGCCACTATCATATCTCGACCTCCTCTTCTTTTGCTTTACGCTTCTCTTGGTTCGCCCGCATAATCTTCTGCGACGATTTGGAGAGACTCTCTTCGTCTTCCATGAAACGCTTTACCTTGCGGATTGCGTCCTTATAACCCGGTATCTGAACCTTTTCGAAAAGGTTGACCTTTTGCGTGGTCTTCTTTCGCGCATGCTCCAGCAACTCCAGCTTCATTCCCGAAAACTCGGCTTCGATGCCCGTACGTGCCAGCTTCTTCAACAGCTCAATACCGTCTGCAAACCAAGCCGGCGAACCAAACAGGCTGTAACGTCCGATTTCAAATTGAATTTCAGATAACACAGGAACCACGACGCCCGCAATCTTCCGTGTGGAAAGCGACACGTCCCGAACGCGAATCAACGCCGGGTCAAACTCATTCCACAAGGCCACCATGCTGTCATAGCTCTGCATCTCCTCTTCCAGCTGAAGCTCCAATCGCGCCACTTCGTCCTTCGTCCGCTTCACCTCCAGTCGGAGCGCACTCTCCTTGCTCTTGATGGTCGGCAAAGCACGCTCACGCACCTTCAGCTGTTTCTCTAACTGCTGGAGCGAAGTCTTGTTATATTGAAACTTTATTGCCATACTTATTGATTAAAAACAGGTCGGCATCCGTCTGAAACGGCTCGGCAGGAAATTTCAGTTTCCCCGGCGGGAAATTCCAGACAGACGCGCATTACTTTTTCCAATACTTATCTACCAATGCCTGCTTGATGTTTACCTCCGCCGGCTGGAAGTACTTCGCAAACAGCCCCCAAGCGACATCGAGCATTTCTGTGGTATCCAAATTGACATCAATAGCCAACAACCGGCTCGAATAGTCCTTCGCAAACGCCAACGCCCGGTTGTCGTAGTCCGTCAGGTCGAAACCGTTTTCCAACTTCGTCTTTGCATTGGCCGCATCGGCGTAAAGCCGGACAGCGGCGTTCATCACTTGCGGATGGTCTTCGCGCGTCTTCTTACCGGTTACCAGCTGTTTCAAACGAGAAAGACTGCGGAACGGGTCGACAATAACCTTACCTACGTCGCTGTCTTTACGCAGATAGAGCTGCCCTTCGGTGATATATCCCGTGTTGTCCGGTACGGCATGCGTAATATCCCCACCCGAAAGCGTGGTCACTGCGATAATCGTGATTGAACCGCCTGTCGGGAACTGCACCGCCTTCTCGTAAATCTTGGCCAAATCGGAGTAAAGGGAACCCGGCATGGAGTCTTTCGAGGGAATCTGGTCCATACGGTTCGATACAATCGCCAGCGCATCGGCATAATTCGTCATGTCGGTCAGCAGCACAAGCACCTTCTCGTTTTTCTGAACGGCAAAATACTCGGCCGCACAAAGCGCCATGTCCGGGATCAGAATCCGTTCAACCGAAGGATCTTCCGTCGTATTGATGAAGCTGACGATGCGGTCGAGCGCACCGGCATTGCTAAATGTGTTCTTAAAGAAAAGGTAGTCGTCGTTCGTCATTCCCATACCGCCCAAGATAATCTTATCCGATTGGGCACGCAGGGCCACCAGCGCCATCACTTGGTTGAACGGCTGGTCGGGGTCGGCGAAGAATGGAATTTTC
>CALUTX010000198.1 GCA_944323815.1 uncultured Parabacteroides sp.
AAAATCAAGTCACACGCACCGGCACTCCGAGAAATGTTACAGAATAAGAAAAAGGAGATAGTGAACTATTATACAAATAATTGTGCAACGCTTCTCGAACGGGCGAATACCTTGTCCGCGATGCAAAATTACGACGAAGCGATACATTATTTAATGTCAGTACCTAACATCTGTACCGATTGTTTCCTGTTGTGCCAAACGACTGCCGAAGAAATTTATAAACAAAAAATAGATTTCGAAGCAATATCGCTTTTACAACAAGCGCGAACGGAATGGAGCAAACAACCCAATCTAAAAGGGGCCAACAAGGTTGCTTTCCTTATTAACAAAATCAATCCGTACAGCAGCATCTATCCACAAGTAGAAAAACTACGTGAAGAAATATCCAATAAACTGCAAGCAGACGAGCAGAAGGAATGGGAGTTTCAGATGAAAAAATATGAAGATAGTCAGACTTTCAAACAAAGTATTGTAGAAGCCTGTCGTGCTATTGGAGTGGCTTGGGGACAGGGCCAACCGCAAAATGTTACAAAGACGGTTGTTCGTGGATGGCTATGGTAACAAAGAAATAATTACAAACTCATAAAATTTATATTGCATGAAGAAAATGGTAACAATGGCATTATTATTTGCCTGTTTTATGTTTATTGGCACACATGTATATGCGGCGTCAAACGACGAAGTAACTTTAATCGTTTCCGCAGACGGAAGCAGTAAAGACGAAGCCGTTAAATTGGCTCTGCGAAGCGCAATCGAACAGACGTATGGGACATTTGTTTCTGCTAACACCACTTTGTTGGATGATGAATTGGTAAAAGACGAAGTCGTCACGGTTGCGTCCGGAAATATCAAGGAGTACAAAGAACTTACAAACAACATTCTGCCCAACGGTAGAGTCTATGTAACACTTCAAGCGACTGTTTCCATTTCCAATCTGGCGAATTATGCAAAAGGGAAAGGAGCTAAGGTTGAATTTGATGGTGCAAATCTGGTGATGAATATTCAATTGGAGGAATTGAATACAAAGAGCCAAGAGAAAGTATTGGACAACCTGATGACACAGTTGGAAGCGCTTGTTCAGAATGGATATGATTATTCTATAAAATTAATGGGTGTCACTAAGTACCAATTAAATGATGAAACTAGGTACCCTCTACTTTTAGAAATTACCTCATCTTCGAATAAGAATTTCGATACGGCAGTCAATTTAATCAAAGAAACATTGAAAAGTTTGAGTGTACCTAAGAACAAAAGAGTTGCAACTATTCATTACAAAGAGTATGCGCTAAATACCGACTTTCCTGTATTATATGGAAATAATGTACTCAGATTTTCAGACTATACAGAAAACTGGTTTAAAAAACTTATCATTTTATTTAATGAAAGTGCAAAGAGTATTTGCATTTCTGATGGACGTTCGGACTGTAATAGAGTATATGATTCTGCTAAAGAAAATGAATATTATTGGGTTAGTGACTGGAAAATCGGCAAATATGCCTTTTTTAGATCTAACAAAGGCATACAAACTCTTTGGATTCAAAAAGATAAAAAAAAGGGTAGAATCTTTAAAAACATTTCTTCTCATTCCGAACTTAGTCAGTATAAGTATTTTGAAGTAAAACCAATGCCTATTGGCGAATATGATAATGAGAATGACTTCAAGATGATAACGGATGAGATGAAAAATCAACTTATGGAAAGTGAAAATATAAAAGAATCAATGCAACAATAAATTATTTAGAATCATGGACGAAATTCAAAACACTAATTCAGAAAAAGCAGCAAACCAAAAAGCTGACCGTATCCAACTTATCAAAGAGCAATTCAAAAGTATGGAAGAACGGTACCATACATGGATGAATTATTTTTCATTGTTTAATGGTGCCCTTTTGGTTGCTTATTGTACGATTATTGTCAGTACAGGGAAAATTGTCGAAACCCAGTGTAATGCTGTAAAAACAGTTTACAATCTATGTTGTGGTTATTGGGGACTTCTTATACTTATCACGTGCTTAGGTGTTATCGCCAGTTACTGTTGGTATTTATCCATATTGGGACATAATAATTGGTTGAATAATTGGAGAAGAAAATTACAAAAAGAGTTTCCTAATCCAATGAAAGAAATATCAATAGATCCGTTGTTAAAATCAGAATTTAAAAACGGAATTAAAGGTAAGGTTTTGCCCGGTTTTTATTCGACTGTAGAAATAACAAAACTTTTTATTTTATCAGTTTTAACTGCTTGGAATTTGGTTTTTATTTATGCTGTATCAAAATATAACCACTGGAATTTGCATGAATGCTGTATAGTTACGATAGCTATTGTCATGACTTTACTTTTATATTTCATGGCAAAGTATGTACTTTATCGGTTATTGGGATCAAACCTTTCCAATTTTGAATTCAGTTCAGATGATGAAGAAAATCAATCGAAACAATAAAAAGAGTCTTGTCGTTAGTAAGTTTCTTCTCATTCTATTAGCTTGTTCGGTAGTTTTGGGTATACATGCCCAAAACTATAACAGTGAAAACATGGCACTTACTCACTTCTTGATTCGTATGTACAACAATGCTCCTTTCGAGGGTGTCCGCATCGTAAACGATTATGACAATGCTTATTTAATATCAGTGGTGGCATTAGACACCTCGAAATACAAAACAGAAGCGGTACTAAACCGCGTGGCGTCCGTTAAAGCGGCAGCCGCAGTCTCCCGTCATCTCAACGGTTCTACTATCTCACAGGAAATGATTATCCACACATCTGAAAAAACAGATAAGAGTTCAGATGTCGAAATTACTGAAATCATTAAAGAAAATTCAGCGGGTTATGTCCGTTCATTGGAACAACTTACCAATTTTACGCGAACTGATGGAATACAAGTTTTTATCTTCATAAAAGAAATAGATAGGAAACATACTCAATAAATTCCCTATTCCCCTTCGTTCCGAATAGAATCCGTTTTTGCCTGCAAAAACTCGAGGGCGGTGTCCAGAATGGTGTCGTGTCCGCGCAAGAGGTCTTCTTCCGTGATGGAGACAGGGACGTCGGGGTCGATGCCGAACTCCGTATGCTCTTTGTTTACGTCCAGCATCGGGCAAGCCGAGAAACGGACGCTCCAGCCGTTGGGCAGTTCCGAGCTGAAAGGCAGTCCGCTGCCGCCTCCCGTGCGGTCTCCCATAATCGTCACATGCGGCAGCAGGCGCATGGTGTTGACGAAGTCGTTGGTCGCGCTATACGAATGGCGGTTCGTCAACACCACGACCGGACGCAGCCAGCGGATGTATTCGGAAGGAGAGAGGTAAACCGGCTCAGGGTCAGAAAAATCATTGTGCCCGTTGCCGTTTTTGTATTGGATGTAGCCCGTCAGCATCCGTTCCTCCAAGAAGCGGGAAGCGATGCGGTCGGCGTTGGTCAAGGCACCTCCGCCATTGTTGCGTACGTCTATAATCAACCCTTCACAATCTTGAAAATGAAGGAACATATAATCCAAATTGCTCTCTCCGACGCCGCTCGAAAAACTCTCATAATAGACGTAGCCGATGCGGTCGTCGGCCAAACGCTTGTATTCCAGACCGCCCGCGATGTGATAGTCCGTCCCGAGATAGTTCTTTTGAATCTCTTCGTAGAAATTGGGCGGATAATCTTCATACCAAGCCCAGTAGCGCGACATATCGAAAGAGGAAATCAGATTCGTGTGCCCGTCTTTCACCTCCGCCAACATCTCTCCCAATACATCAAACAGTTCATACTGATTCATGGTGTCTTTGACAAGCAGGCTGTATCGATCGTGCACCTCGTCCCAATCGACATCCTTAAACGCAAAGAAGCAATAGTTCTCGTCCATGATTCGCCACAACGCCTCGAAATTATCACGAGGTGAGGGATTATACTCCGTCGCTTTCTCACAACCGACCCATGAAAAGCATAAAAGGAAAAGCAGGAAACATCCCACCCGGTTCATCTTCATCGTCTTCATCTTCATCTTTCAAACCTCCTTAATAAAAAGCACTCCGATACCGATGTGCGTTTGACTTCAGCCGTTTACCGGAGAAAGCGACAAACTCTTTGGCAAACCCAATTAGAAACGAATTGGAAAGGACATGCGTTTGGATGCCCGCCACATCCGTCCGGTACATGCTGTTCAGATACCCCAAGCGAATCGTTACGCGCGACACCGGAATATCCAGCGTGAAATAATTCCGCATCGCGAATTTGTTGTGAAACGAACTGAAATGCACCAACCCGCTCCGGTTGCCCTGTGTCAAATAGTAATACGGCTCACCCTTATGCACAGAAAAGAGCATCCCCGCAAACGGAATTTCAGCCTGATAACGGAGAGTCAACGGAAGCTGTTTAATCTTGAATTGATAAATCGCCATCGCCGACAAGTTCAAATCCAGATCCGCTTTTCCCGAAGCCGGGTTGTTGCTGTTGCGCGTATTGTAAATAAACCCTCCGCTTATCCGGGCGGAAGCGCCGGCCAGCAGTTTCAATCCCGGCAATGGCGGCGTAAAACGGTAATGATAGCCCAGACTATAATCGATAAAGCCCGCATATTCCCTTGCCGTGCCTGCCCCGTTGCGGGTAGAGCCAAATTCAACGTTGATAAGCTGTTGTCGCGACACCCGATAATCGGCCAGCCGCACCATCTTCATCCGCTCATTGAGCACACGTGCCACCCAACCCGTATAGTTGATATTCGTACTGGGCGACAGATAGGTGTCGCGCAAGTTATATCCGCCGATGCCAATTTGGGTCGATTCATGCGTCGACAGCGGAATCTCTTCTGCTCCTGTCGACTGGCCCCACAGCTGTACGCATCCTACCAGCCATATAGATATAAACAAACCGGTTATTCGTTTCATAATTACTATTCCTCAAACAGCTTCATCTGTCCTGTGATTTCGTCCAGGATGTCCGAATGGCTTTGTGCAGCTGGGGCATTCGTGTCGGTTTCTTCTGTGTCGACGCTTTCGGCTTCTTCCGGCTGAGAGGGTGCAGGCGATGCGAAACGAATCGGTTCGAGTTCGTTCACCGTTTCTATCTCGAAGGTGGAGAGTCGTTTCCCTTTCGCTTTGAAGCCTTTCACGCCGACAAATTCTTCGGCGTCTATCACCAAGGGCTCACGGAAGGCGTC
>CALUTX010000199.1 GCA_944323815.1 uncultured Parabacteroides sp.
GGATTGTAGTTTTAAAGTTGTCAATCGGAATATTATTATTACTGGAAAAAAACAATCAACAGCTGAACCTGTTGCGCAACAATCAGAAAAGACCGTTACCGGCGTGGTGGTCGACGAAAACGGAGTTCCTGTAATCGGGGCGAATGTCGTTGTGAAAGGCACAACGATAGGAACCGTGACAGATGTGGATGGAAAATTCTCGTTGAATGTACCTCAAGGAGCTGTTTTGACCATTTCTTATATCGGTTATATCGACCAAGAATTGAAGGTTGGCAACCAATCATCTCTGGAAATTGCTTTGCGTGAGGATACGCAGGCGTTGGACGAAGTGGTTGTAGTGGGATATGGAACACAAAAGAAAGTGAATTTGACGGGTTCCATTGGTACCGTTAAGACGGATGAAATGTTGAAAGCACGTTCTGTGACCAATGTGCAAGAATTATTGGCTGGTTCGGTACCGGGAATGACAGTAACGAAAGGCAGTGGTGCTGTCGGTTCCGGTGGTTCTATCAATATTCATGGAACGTCTACAATTGGAGGTTCATCCGGTGTTTTGATCTTGATCGATGGAGTTCCCGGGAATATTTATACACTAAATCCGAATGATATAGAAAGTGTTTCGGTGTTGAAAGATGCTGCTTCCGCTGCTATTTACGGTTCTCGTGCAGCAAATGGCGTTATGTTGGTGACCACGAAAAAAGGACAAACAGCGGAACGCCCCACAGTGGAATTGTCTACGAATATTGGTATACAGAATCCTCAATTTATGTTGGATTTTGTAGGGGCAGAAGATTATATGCGCCTGTATGATGAAGCAATGGTGAATGATGGTAAAGCGCCGGTTTATGGAGAACAGGGTATCCAAGATTTACATGATGGGAAGTATGCCAATAATCAATGGTATAAAGAGATTTATCGGAAGAATACAATCATCAATAATACGCATGTGGCTTTGTCCGGTAAAGAGAAGTTTATTACTTACCGTTTTTCAGTATCAAATGACTATCAGGATGGAACTTTGCCGAACAATAATTATAATCGTTTGATCTTTAAGCCGGATTTGACTTTC
The DNA here is from genome assembly GCA_944323815.1 of uncultured Parabacteroides sp. Lineage (GTDB taxonomy): Bacteria > Bacteroidota > Bacteroidia > Bacteroidales > Tannerellaceae > Parabacteroides. The sequence continues at coordinate 1,070 of CALUTX010000199.1, forward strand.
CAGCTTTTGGATAATTTGAAGGTTCAGGCAAGTATGCAATACACCCAGACCAATATCAAAAATCCACAAGGAGGAACGGAAAGATGGCAATCTGAGGCCTCTCGAATTTCTCCAATAACGGCGATAAAAGAACAAAACGGTTTGTATGGGGTTGGTTCTTCAATGTCAGGGAATCCAATAGCTGGGGTGAATGAAAGTGGATATTCGAAGGAACGGCATAAAGAAATGTTGGCAATCTTCAGTGCAACGTATACACCGATTAAGAATTGGAATATCAATGCGAATGTTTCAACTTATACGCATGATCAAAATACGAAAGATCGGGTGAATACCTATTACTTGTATGATGCGGAAGGAAATGTAGCCAAAACACAAAACCCGGTTTCATCGTATAAAGAAACGGAGGCTTATAGCTATCGTACCATGTTACAGTTTACTTCGGATTATACGATGAGCATTGCTGATAAGCATAATTTAAAATTCTTGATTGGCTATTCGCAAGAGTATCAGAAACAAGAAGGTTTTTGGGCATCACGTGATAATTTGCCGTTCGATGGAATTGATGTGATAGGAATAGGTGGTGAGGATAATAAACAGAATGGGAATACTACCACTCAGGATGTGGCGATTCAGTCTTGGTTTGGTCGTGTGAATTATGACTATGATGGCAAGTACTTGTTTGAAGCCTCTCTTCGTGCAGACGGTTCTTCCCGTTTTGCAGAAGGGCATCGTTGGGGAGTATTTCCCTCTTTTTCGGCCGGCTGGCACTTACACCGAGAAGATCTTATGCCAAATGCGTCTTCTTGGCTTTCTGAATTGAAAATCAGAGGTTCATGGGGTACCTTGGGTGATGCAGAAAAGGTCGGTTATTATCCAACAGCTCAAGTGTTAGCTTATGACCCGGGGATTTATACTTTTGGTGGAGTTTTGGTCAGTGGTGCCTATAACAATGTGGCAGTTAATCCGGATATTACATGGGAAGTTTCTCAATTGGGAAATGTCGGTATTGATTTTGGAGTTTTTGATCAAAAATTGAAATTTTCATTTGATTATTTTAATAATCTGCGCCGGGATATTTTGTACACTCCTCCGGTTCCAACTGAGTTTGGATTGAGCGCCCCTATTTCCAATATGTTGCGGATGCGAAATCAAGGTATGGATGTTTTGGCAGGATACAATGATCAGCGAGGTGATTTCTCATGGGGAATTGATGTAAACGCCAGTTTTTCCAAAAACAAAGTGTTGGATTTAGGAGATAACGATTATTGGATAGAAGGAAATACAGTAACCTATTTGAATGATCGCTATCAACTTCCATTTGGTTATGAAGCTGAGGGATTGTTTCAAAGCGAAGAGGAGATAGAGGAACATGCAGACCAAGGAAATGTGCTTCCGGGAAATATCAAGTTTAAGGATCAGAATGGGGATAAAGTCATTAATGGTGATGACCGAGTAGTTCTGAATCGGAAAATACCGATTAATTATGGTTTAAACCTGCATTTTGGTTGGAAAAACTTTGATTTCTCTATGAATATGTATGGAAAGTTGAATTATAAGAGATACATATCGGGATATGAAGGTTGGGCTTTTTATTTGTCGCAGAATGCTCGCCCCATGCATTTGGATGCATGGCGACCGGATAATCCGGATGCGACCTATCCACGCTTGACGTTAACAAATACGTCAAACGATACGCAATATAACAGTTATTGGTTACGCGATGCCAATTATTTGAAAATACAGAATGTACAAATTGGTTATACGTTCCCTAAAGAGCTGTTGCAAAAAGCGAATATCCAATATTTACGTTTATATTTATCGGGTCAGAATTTAGCAACCATTACAGGGTATGATGGATTTGACCCAGAGGGAGGTTGGTATCCGCTATCGAGAACATTTGCTTTTGGTATTAATCTTCAATTTTAAGTAGTATGAGACGTTTAAATTATATTTTATTAAGTGGGGCTTTAGCCTTTATGAGTTGTTCCGATTTTTTGGATAGAGATCCATTGTCTCAGGCTTCGGAAAATACATTTTGGCATACAGTTGAAGATGCCGAAACCGGTTTAAACGCTTTGTATCCTTTGTTGCCGGGGCAAAGAGATTTTTGGCGAGATTGTCAAAGCGATAACTCTTTGATGACTAACTCTTGGGGTGAAAGTGGCATGGGGTATATTTGTCAAGGTATACACAATGCGGCGACAGGTTATCTGAGTGAGGAATGGGTGTATGGTGATATTTATCGGATTCTTTACTATTTGGATAAATTGAATGGTATGGATATCAACGAGGAAAGCAAACGCCGATTTGAAGGAGAAGCCCGTTTCATCCTTGCATTGAAATATTATAGGATGACCCGCCATTTTGGAGATATTCCATTGATTAAAGAGAAACCGGTTGCTTTGGAAGATGCCGCATTGTCGCGTTCACCGAAGCAGGAGGTTTTGGATTATGCAATTGAAAATATAAATAAAGCCATTGAATATTTACCAGAAAGTTATTCTGGAGAAGATGTTGGTCGTATTACAAAAGGAGCGGCTTATACCTTAAAAGCGGATATGTATTTGGATATGGCAAGTTATGCTCAATTTCATCGGGGAGAAGATGCAACGAGCTTATGGAGAGAGGCTGCTTCTGCTGCTAAAGCTGTGATAGATTTGGGTTTATACGCTTTGGAAGAGGATTATGCGTATTTGTTTACGGCAGAAGCAAATAATAACAACTCCGAGGTAATTCTGGCACGTCAATATTTGGAAAATGAAATAACGCACATGTTGCCATTGTTATGTTCTCCGGCGGGGACTGGTATAACAGGACGGGGATGGGCAAGTTTCTGTCCGACGCGAGATTTGGTGGACTCATACGAAATGACGGATGGTTTGTCTATTTATGAATCACCGAATTATGACATGAATAATCCTTGGGAGAATCGGGATTTGCGTTTAAAGAAAACATTTATGCTACCGGGGGTAGATGTCCTTCGTCCGACGGGTGAATATTCTCCCTATATGCCTCATCCTGCCTATCAGAATCCTGAAGTCATCAATCAAGAGGGAGGGGGAATAACCGGATTCATGTATTTGAAATACAATGACCCACAGTTGGAAAAAATCGATCAGGCTTGGATAAATTATAGTTTATATCGTTATGCGGAAGTCTTATTGATTTATGCCGAAGCATTGAACGAATATGAACCGGGTAATTCACAGATAGCCTGGGCCGTTAATCAAGTGCGAGCACGTGCTGGATTGCCGGATGTAGATGCACTTTTGGGAGATCAGGCAGCTATGCGTGAAAAAATTCGAGACGAAAGACGTCATGAATTTGTCTGTGAGCATAAACGGTATTTTGATATTTTGCGGTGGAAGATCGCAGAAGATGTGTTGAATACGCCGGGATATGGTATCAATCAAGACGAAACGGCTCCGATAGGTGATTATACGCAAGAGAAATTCTTAGGGCAGAATCGGACATTTGACCCAGCGAAACATTATTTGTGGCCAATTCCGCAAACAGCACGTGATAAAAATACGAATTTGTCACAAAATCCGAATTGGTAAAAATAAAAAGGTTGTATGTTTTTATGAAAAGGTTGCATTCTTTTTCCCGAAAGCATACAGCCTTTTTTGTTCAATTCAATTGAATATATAATTTTGCGAAAAACGATTTGAAAATGAAAAAGATCATAAGCTTATTCTCAATGTGTATTTGCTATGCAGGAGCTATTTCCGCCCAAGACTGGCAACCCTCCGCATGGCCAGTCCTAAAACAGTACGACGAACAACACCTTTATCAAATAGCGCTTCCTTTGGGCGGCATCGGGACCGGGACGGTTTCGTTGGGAGGTCGCGGAGAATTGAGAGATTGGGAGATTATGAATGTACCGGGAAAGAAATATAGCACGGTGACACCCGGTAATAACGCGCCGTTCTTTGCCATTTATGCCCAACCGCAGGATGGAGAGGCGACAACGACGTTGTTGGCGGGGCCGCTTTATCCGCAGGAGTATTTGCACTATGAAGGACGCCCGGTAGACCA
>CALUTX010000200.1 GCA_944323815.1 uncultured Parabacteroides sp.
ACGAGCATTTGCCCATACAGCCTGATCGTAATCCGTACCATCAGGACCACCAGCCGTTACAAGCACCAATTTATCCAAACCCTTCAAATCGACCGAGAAAGCCGCCGCTTTATCCTTATGCTTCATCCATTTGGATATAACCGGCATCCCCGCCTTTTTCAGTGTGGCTTGTAACTCAGTTTTTGCTTTGACAGATGCATCAATCCATGTTTCCGTTTTCTTCTGTTTTGGTCCGGCAAAGACCATCACAGAAGAAAACAAAAAGGTTGATACTAATAGATAACTTTTATACATGTATCAACAAATAAAGGCATTATACTTTACTTATAACGCAGCCTTTGAGTTGGTGAAACGCAAGCCATCATTATCATGATAACATGCCCATTCATCAACAATAGCACCCTCAGGACCAGCCATCATAAAATGGAACGATTCCAATTTCTTCAGGCGAAGAACGTCACCGACTTTCTGTATCACACAATTCTTACTCTTAATCGGACCATGTGATGCAGCGATGGTAGGAAGATTTCCGGTTTCCTCTCCTATCTCAGAGCAGTTGTAAACCCAACCTTTTTCGACCATCCATGATTCATGTTTAGCCGGATATTTGGTCTTTACATGCGCATGCTCTGGGATCATCTGTCCAGGAAGCAAATAGATGGCATGAGCAAAATAACCATATTCCGGATCATTTACCCAGAAAATTCCGCCCATACCTACATTCTCGAAATCACCCAAACCAAAATCGGTTACCCACATATCTTTTGCCATTAAATCGGTAAAAGGAACACCATAAAAAGCAAACATGTCTTTCATTGCCTCCATGGCAACATCTTGTTGGAATTTACCGTCTTTATAAAAGTCGGCATTCGTGTACTTTTTAGAATACTTCATCTCTTTACTATTTTTTGAGTTAACTGTTTCACTTGCGTTTTGTTCCACACTTTGTTCTCCTGCAACTGCCGTTGCCTGACTTGAAGAAGCACCACCGTTACATGCAACTACAGAAAGCAATAAAGCCCCCATAGCCATTGATTTCATAAAATTCTTTTTCATTTTTACTCCTGTTTTTAATTAATCATTTATATCTCATTATTATTCTATTGCAATTCCCTCTATCTCTATCAACAATTCATCCCGGCAAACATCTGCCCACATGTAAGAAATCGGAATATTCAGCTGATAAGCCTCCAACAGACGGTAAGCCTCTTCAAAAAAAGATTTTTCTTTCAGATAAACCCGCAACATTTTCAGTTGAGCCTCGCCAATCAGTTGAGCTATATTCTCCATCGTAATATGCAGTTGGCGTTCCAACCCGACACCTATCAAACTTTCTTCACCTCGAATAGCTGCCGTACCAGAAATATACACAATTCGCCGGTCATCAAACGTCATGCTTTTAGCCCGTTCAAATTTAGGCGTAGCCTTCTTTTGGTGAGCCGTTTCCAAAACCTGCTCCGAATAAGCATGTGCAGCAATCTGCAACTTATTATCAATCGGAGTAGCATAACACGCATCCCGCAAAAATACAGCAGCGTCTACATCTACCAAAACACCTCCCAAATTTGCACCAATACCTGTTGCCGCCGGATACCCGTTAGACCAATTCGTTTTGCCATAGAACTCAGAACGTACATTATTAAACATCTGATAATGCTGGTCTGAACCATCCAAATGCGTAATTTGTTCGATATAATTCCACTGGCGGATAATGCTATTCAACGGAAATCCCTCTCTCCGCATCAAGGTTTCCAACATCTGGAAAATATCAACAGCCTGCTGCTGAATACTAAAATTCAACACATCACCATAAAATCCTCCCGCATAAAGAAAACGACCATCTACATTCTCCAAAATAACATAAGGAAATCCCTTGTAATGACGATGTGTCAAACGATCATTTTCGTCAGCTTTATAACTGTGTACCTCCAGAATCAACCCCGCATTCAACGGAGGCTGAGAAACATAACTTACAACAGGCTCTATATCACCATAAAACTTCCGAACCTTCTCACGCAATATCATGCGGCGTTCCACATACTGCCGATTATCTGCAGGCATACCGAAAAAAACCAATCGCAAAACCGACTCATCTTTCGGCAACTGCTCCAACAGAGCATCTACCATCTCTTCAAACCCTGCACGTTCGGTCGTAAAAACGTGATACCGTATCTTATCGCAATAATTCATAATGAATTGACGTATTCCGTTAATGCTTCAATTTCTTTTTTCGAAACTTTTTTATCTATTCCATGTTTATAAACGCTGTAAACCTCTTCCATGGTGGCCGCACGTCCATCAAACAGATAAGGAGCCGTACGCCACACTTCGCGCAACGTTGGAGTGTCCCAACCTTTCTCAAACTCAATATCTTCACCTATGCGATGATATTTCATGTCTGTATAATATACACCACTATGGCATTCGCCACATTTCAATTTTTCAAACACCTCCTTACCTTCTTTAGCCAGTTCTGACAATTCGCCATTCACCAGATAAGGACTTGGAACCGGGCGAAGCGCTTTCAGATAAGCATCCACACAAACCGCATCTTCCTCACTCACGTCAAAGAATTGAATGAAATTAAACCCTGCCCGCACAGCTTTCTCCGCATGTTCGCGTATACCCGAAATCATATTAGGAGGCGTCATGTGGCTAAACAACAAACTTTTGCAGTTTTTCGAATTACCCACTCCGTCATTCATCAAATCCCAATTCATACCATCCGTACGTGCATCTCCCGGGTGGCAACCGTTACAACTCTGCCAGTTCTGGAAACAATGAGAAGCATCATTAAAATAACGTTCACCTTTATTCTCAATGCTCTCCTCGCGATCCGGATTTAACGACACTGCAGTAATTTCATGCGTCTGAACATCCATAAAGTTCAACACATCCGCAAAATAGGTCGGGACTATCAACTTATCCTCGGTAAGAACCATGCAACGCGGCCCATTTCCTTGCAGCGGAATCCGCTCACGCAAACCATATAAGAAAGTCAAGTCATAATCCAACAACGACTTGTCCGGATAATTCAAAAACTTTTCCAACATGGCCTGATGATCAATCACACTCACCTCATGCGTACCGGAATGCGAAACAAATATCGACTCGTCATTACAAGCAATGCTCCAGATACCTGCTGCACCTCGTTCAGGCTCGTCGACAAGCACAGCTCCTAAAAACGCCTGCTTCTCCACATCAATCACACTGAAAGCACTCGTATTCATCCAACCCTGTTGCAGCTGTGAAGTCGGAACCGTATAACGCCCCAAATTATGCGACACATAAATATACTTTCCGTCCGGCGTTATACACATGCCACGAAGCGCATTGCTACCATTCGCAAGCTGAATATCTTTTACTTTCGTGAAACCATCCATTTCAATCACCGAAACACAAGCTGCCACATAATCCAAATCAGCCCGTTGTGCCGGTAAAAAGTTTGTCACAAACATGAACTTACCATCCTTGCTGAACACGATTGACCTCGGCTCACGCAAGACTTTTACCGTACGAACGAGCTTTTGGGAAGCGAGATCCACTTCCGATATGGTTCCCTGAAATTGGTTACATACATACATATACTTTTTATCAGGTCCGAACGTCGGAGTACATGCTCCCGACCCAGTAGGAATAGAAGCCTTTTCCTCCCCTGATGCCAGTGACAAAATATGTAAACATCCCGTCGTTTCAAACGTTGTCACATAGACATTATCCCCATCCACGATAACACCAGTCGGTATCTCATTCACCGGGAACGAACGCAAAAGTTCCTTGCCGTCAGGAGAAAAGACATCCACCCGCTTCATTCCTTTTTCACTCATCACCAACTCACCTTTATCGCTCAAAGCAATACCCGTGGGAAAAAACGGCGGAGTCCCTGCCGAAGCAAACGACACGCAACAACAGGCCAAACCCGCCAACAACCATCTCTTTACTTTACCTTTTCCATTCATATTCATGGTAACACTATATTTTTTTACTTTTACTATATCCTAATTCAAACGATATGGACTGCGCCACCCTTTTGATACTTTCCGCAGAGGCTTGCACCACCTTTTCCGTCAGCCGATCTTTCGGGCCTGATATCCAAATCGCGCCACAAGGAAAACCCGTGTAATTGAAAATCGGAGCCCCGACGCAAATAACACCGCTCAACTCCTCTTCATTATCCACAGCATATCCATATTTACGAACGGTCTCCAATTCTTTCAAATAGGCTTCGCGCGTCACTATCGTCCGGTCATTATAACGCATAAAATCCATATACGACAGATAACGATCACGCACCGTATTCGGCAAATAAGCCATAATGGCTTTCCCAGGTGCCGAACAATGCAATTCGAAAGATTTACCTGGAGACAAAACAAAACGAAACGTATGATGTCCCTGTGCCTGCTCGATAAAGATACCCTTTCGCTCTCCCAACACACCAAAACAAGCCGTTTCTTTCACCTCATCCCGCAACTCTCGCAAACGTGGTAAAACCGTTTCCAGCAAGTTATGTTCATTCAACGACCGATAGCCCAACGTCAATAACTTGCGAGACAACTTATACCGTTTTGTATCTTCATTATAAATCAAATAATCCAAACGGACCAGTGTATTCAAAATACGGTAAGCTGTCGTCTGAGAGATATCAAGATCCGACTTGATTGCCTGCAATGTCTCCCCTTGCGTATGCAAAGAAAGATATTCCAACACAGCAATCCCTTTTTCCAAATTCGGAACCTTGTAATTCTCCTCTACTTTTTCCATATTTGAAACGCCTGTTTTCATATTTGAAATATCATTTCAGAATCAAACCAAATATAACAAAAAAGAAACGAATAGATTCAAGGTTCTTGCAAAATACAGTTAAACCTGCTGTAAAACATAAAATGTTTTTTTCACTCCATATGATAAGAACACTCCTTATAGTTTTCCTATTTTAGAAGAAAGGTAATTCAGTTTTCCCGCCGGGTAGACCGAATTACCTTTCTCTCTTTTTAATATGAATGTCCGCATGTTACCAAATTAGCAAAGTTTAAACTGCCAAGTTGCCCCAAAACCATGTTTT
>CALUTX010000201.1 GCA_944323815.1 uncultured Parabacteroides sp.
AAGGGAACATCCGGATGGTGTAGTGGGGCGGTACGTCCGTGCAGATGACCGGGACTTCCACCGTTTTGTCTGTGTAGGCTTCGATGGGAATCGTGACGCTTACGCTTGTCGGTTCGAACGTCGTGCCGGGAATGGGTTGCAGCTGGAGCGTGCGTTGGATGGTTTTGTTGCTTTTCTTGATTTCCGTGAATACAGTCTGCACATTCCGAAGTGTGTCGAGAATGAGGTTATTCGCGTACACCTGAATCGTCTGCGGGTGGATGGAGATTTCGCCGGCAATTTTAACGCCCGGAGCTGTTTGGACAGAGCCGTTGAAGATGACCGGAAGCTCCTTTTGCGCCCGTTTGCTGTAAGAAATGTCGATTGCTTGCGGCTCGAATTGGATGAGCGAAGTGGTTGCGATGAGTTGTTTCTTGATGCAGCTTTCGATTTCCGCTTGGCTGACGGCGAGGCGTCCCGCCTGTTGTTGCGCCTTCATGTCCGCTTCGAGCGGGGAGAAAGACCTTCCCAGCGAGTAGTTCAGCAAGACGCTTCCTTTGTCTTTTACCTTGACGGAGATGACGTCGGGAGGTGTCTGCGTGAAAGCGATGTCGGGGGGGATGTTTTTGTATTTGACCGGAACCTGTATCTCTATTTCGTATGCTTGCTGGAGGCTTTGCATGAGCCAAAAACCAAACGCAAGCAGGACGAAGCACAAAAAAATCAAGGCTTCTTTCCACTCTTGTCGGCGAAGAAAAGCCTTGATTTCGGTTCGTGCTGACTTGAATGATTGTTTGAATGTTCCAAGTCGGGACATACTATGCTCTTTCGTTTACTTTTGTTGCGCGTCTTCAGCCGAGGCGAAGATGGATGCTTTGTCTACGCGGATATGTACGCCGTTGGCAATTTCGATCAACATATACGTGTCTCCGATTTCCTTCAGTTTCCCGTAGATCCCTCCGGCCGTGATGACTTTATCGCCCGGTTTCAACGCTTCACGGGCTTTTTGGATTTCCTTTTGTTTCTTTTGCTGCGGACGGATCATGAAGAAATAGAAGATTGCAACGATTACAATCATCATCAAAATTCCTGACCACTGGCTTCCACCGGCTGCTGCTTGAAGTAAAATAGTTAATAAGTTCATGAAATTTACTATATTAATAAAGTTAGAATCAATTCAATCTGTCGCAAATGTAAGGAAATAATCAATCTTTCAGCAACAACTTTTCTTTTTTTAACTCATTGACCACGGCGTCCAAAATCCCGTTGATGAACGGGCCGCTTTTGGGCGTGCTGTAATATTTGGCGATGTCGATATATTCGTTTAGCGTGACGTTGGTCGGGATGGTCGGGAAGTTCATGATTTCGGCCAGTGCTACCTGCATAATCAACAGGTCCATTTGGGCGATGCGTTCGCTTTCCCAGTTTTTCAGATGTTTCTCGATGCGCCCGCGGTATTCGTCGCCTTTCAGCAGGGACTGCCGGAAAAGTTTGATGGCGAACGACTGGTCGTCCAAGTTCTTGAACATAGGGAGGAGCGGCTGCGTCTGTTTGTTATCCTCTTCGAACTGTTTGATTGTTTTCAGCAGGAACGTCTCGATGATGGCGATGTCGTCGTTCCAATAGATGCTTTTGTCTTGCAGATATTCGTCGATGGCTTCATTCGAGCAGACGATTTTTTTGAAAACGGCACGCCAGAATTCTTTATCCGTATCATAACAGTCGTTGGGATTGGCCAGATAGTCCTTGTAGATTTCGGACGAGAGAATCAAGTCCAGCACCATCTGGATGAAATCTTCATCGTTGTCCCACGAAATACTCTGCTCGCTGATGTATTTCCGGAAGGTTTCGTTTTCTTCGATTTGTTTCGCCAGCCGGTTGTCGACGAATCGCGTGTTGGGATGTAAATCTTCGTTAGTCGGAAGGTATCTGTTTTTACGCGCTTCCAAAATGCGGCTATGCAAATGGGTCGTTTGGACGATTAAAAGCAAGAAATAGAAATATAAGTCGTACGACTTTTTTAAGCTGAAGAGCAATTCTTTTTCCGCGACCTTGAGGTCGTTATTCCCGCTCTGATAGAAAGAGTAAATGATTTGTAAGACTTTGATGCGGATTAAAATTCGATTAACCATTGTTTAAAGGATCTACTTGTTTTTTAATTTGGCGGCAAAGTTAGCGATTCTTTGTGTAAAAAAGTAGGTAACGGGATAGGATTTTGGGGTGGTTTCGGCAGGATATATGTTTTGATTGTATAATATTCTGATTATTTAAAGATATTTTCATGCGATAATATCGTTTCGGCAAAAAAAATACATATATTTGAATCGAGTTATAAAAATTGTGGGATAGGTTTAATGAATAGTTACTATATGGAAGACTCGGTAAAGAAAATGCAGAGTGAGAATGGTGAAAAGGATATTATATATTCTAAGACCATCAAAGCAGGGAAACGGATTTATTATCTGGATGTAAAGAAAAATTTTAAAGATGATTTGTTTCTTGCAGTGACAGAAAGTAAAAAGGTGCAATCAGGGGCGCAAGTCGCTTTTGAGAAGCATAAGATTTTCCTGTATCAAGAGGATTTTGAGAAGTTCATGCGTGGCATGAACGAGGTGGTGGATTACATCAAACGGGCGAAAGCGGGCGAAACCCCGTCGGCAGCGGATACGTTCTTGGAAGAAGAATCGCAGCCACAGGAAGAAAAAAGCGTGGAGGAAATAAAATTGGAGATTGACTTCTGAGAAGATGTAAGGCGAGATGCAAAAAAATACCGGGCGTTTCTTTAAGAAAGCTGCCCGGTATTTTTTTAGATTCATTCAGCAGGATGAATCGCACCCGTAGGACAAGCGTCGGCGCAAGTTCCACATTCTGTACACATTTCTGGGTCGATGCTGTATTTGTCACCTTCTGAAATTGCTCCTACCGGGCATTCGTCAATACATGTACCGCATGCGATACAATCGTCACTAATTACGTAAGCCATTTTTTTTACTGTTTAAATTGATAACTATTAGTCCGTGCAAAAATAGACTTTTCTTGGAATTTAAAAAAGAGCCTATCTCTTTTTTTCGAAATAAATGTGCTTTTGCAATAAGTAGGCCTCTTTCTCGTTATAATTCAAAATTGAGAAAGAATTGGTACGTCGTTTATTTATTATATGTATCTGTTTCCTGTCCGCCGTTTCTCTGATGGCGCAGAAGGAGAAGGTGAAAAATCAGCCTTACGCAGATTTGAAATGGTTTCATTTGGGGTTTCATGTCGGCATCCATACGCAAGACATGATTTTGACAAACAACGGGGTGGCGACGAATGGCGAAACTTGGTATGCGGAGATACCCAGCTATTCCGTGGGGTTCAGTGTCGGAGTGATAGGGGACATGTATTTGAATCCCTATTTCAACCTGCGTTTTACGCCCACAATCAATTTCGGAGATAAGCGGTTTGTCTTCCGTCGTCCGGAAGTAGAAGGAATGGAAGGTACGGAGGAAAATCCGATAGTGAGCCGTTATTCCACATCGGTTCGTTCCAACTATTTGACCTTTCCCCTGAGTGTAAAATACAGTGCCTTCCGGCTAAACAATTACCGCCCTTATCTGATAGGCGGTATCTATGGCGCTTTTGACTTGGGGCGGAAGAAGGGAAATCCCATTTTGTTGAAGGGAACCGATTTCGGCGTGGAGTTTGGCATCGGTTGCGATATTTACCTTCCCTTTTTTAAATTGTGCCCGGAGTTGAAGTTCAGTTTCGGTCTGATTGATTTGCTGGAAAAAGACCGGAGTGACCTGAACGACCCCGAGCTAATCAAATATCCGAACGCACTTTCGAAAGCCACCTCCCGGATGGTGACGCTGACATTTAATTTCGAATAAACATCTCAATATAGACGTAATAGGCGGGAATGGCGAGGATGACGCTGTCGAAACGGTCGAGCATTCCGCCATGGCCGGGTAAAATGTTGCCGGAATCTTTGATTTGCAACGTCCGCTTCAGTAGCGATTCGACCAAATCACCCCATGTCCCGAATAAAACGGTGGTTGCCGCAAGCCCTAACCAAGTCAGATAGCCGACTTCGGGCACAAACCAAGCAAATGCCAGCGACGTGAGCAACGCAAACACCAGTCCGCCCCAGAATCCTTCCCACGACTTTTTGGGTGAGATGCGTTCGAACAACCGATGTTTCCCGAACAACGTCCCGAGCAGGTAGGCCCCTGAGTCGTCCATCCAGACGAAAACGAAGAGCGCCAAAATAAACATCGGCGTGTAAGCACCCGAACCGTCCGGCGCAATCCCGATGAAATTGAGCAAAGCGAAAGGAGCCGCACAATATAGTTGCGCGAAAAGAGAGAACGCCCAGTTGTCAATCGGGTTAGGGGCTTTATAATAAAGCTCGGCCACCATGATGAGGATGAGAAACAGCAGATAGGGCAGGAATATCTTTTCGTTTGCGAATCCGTGTGCATAGGCGAAAGTCGCTGCAAACAGGTACATACCGCCTATCACATTGAGGATGCGCCGTACGTGAGCCTTCTCATAGTGGTTGACCAGTCCGCTAAATTCCCAAACAGTCAATCCTGTAATGATACAGAAAAGAATCAAGAACGTAGTGGAATGGATACAAATCCCACTGATGAGTGTCACGACAAATATAATGCCCGTTAATGTCCTTATAACTAAATCTTTCAAGAGACAGTAGTGTTTGCCTGTTGATTATTCTTTTCTTCTTCTTCCGATTTCTTTTTGTTCGCTTTTTCCTGCAGCTCCAAAATCTCTTCAGAGCGTGAAATCCACGCACGTTTTCCGAAAATGTGTTCCACATCTTCCGAGTAGATTACCTCCCGTTCGAGCAGCACCTGAGCGAGCTGGTTGTGCCCGGTCGCATTTTCTTTCAAAATGCGTTTGGCGCGTTCATACTGCTCGTGGATGATTTTTTGAACTTCTTGGTCGATTAATCGGGCCGTCTCTTCGCTGTAAGGCTTGGTGAAGCCCCAATCCTGACCGCTCGAGTCGTAGTAATTCAAGTTAGGAAGCTGGTCGCTCATTCCGAAATAGACCACCATGGCATACGCCTGTTTGGTCACTCGTT
>CALUTX010000202.1 GCA_944323815.1 uncultured Parabacteroides sp.
TCATAGACGAACTTTCGCCTTGGCTGATGCAATTCCGCCTACTCGGTATGGCAGGACAAGAAGCCATCGCATTGACCCGAATAGAAAAAACAGGTAACCGTGCCGCGACATGGCAAGCCTACCTTGCGCTTGCTTCCCGCCTCAATCAAATGCGTATAGTAGACTGGAGCCAGAATCAGAATCCATACCAGCCGGGGGTGAAAACCGGCTCACGCCTCCTGACGCCGTTTGTGCAGGAGATTTTCGCCCAATCGGGACGCCGACTGTTGTTCACCGATGCAGCAGAAACAACATCGGCACGCACCGGGCAAGCCGCCATCCTGACCGACGTGGAACAACTGAAATACCAACCGCTGAAAGAGGGGAAAAACCAAATCGGCTACAACCGCCTGAACGAAGTATTGCGTATCGAACCGGGGCAATTCTTCGGATTGTCTTGGGAACTTCAGAAGGAAGCGACCGCTTTCCAATTCAACCTTCCCAAAAGCGGAAACCTAAGCGGACGGGTGTTCGAATGGTCGGCCGACGGGAACACATGGCAACCACTGAAAGGCATTCCGGCGGACAAGGCGCAATTCACCTTGGAGAAAGTGCCCTCTCAAGCCCGCTGCATCCGGATGCGTAACACATCAGACCAACAGATGCAAATCAATCTGAACCAGTTTGCCGTAACGACAAAAGAGGATACCTCCATCGACCCGATTCGCCTGATGTATGACAAGAATCTGGAATCAGCCAACCGCGTGGCCGCCGGAGCACGACTGACCCTCGAACGGTCCAATCCGGCCGCTCCCCTCGAGCTGTTCCTCTCCGGAATGCCAAACAGCCGTGTTGTCATCGAAGGAAATGCGTCGGAAAACGGAGCGGAACAGACGCTCTATGCCGGCCCCGCCGGATACATCCTTTTGAATGCGGAATGGTTAGGAAACATCGAGAAACTGGTTTTGCAAAATGTCGGCGATGCAGAAATCGATATTCACGAGATACAATGAATGTTCGAATTGAAGAAAGTTGGCGCAAGCGATTGCAGGAAGAGTTCGACAAGCCCTACTTTGCCGAATTGGTCGCTTTCGTGAAGCAGGAATATCGGCAAGCACAGGTGTTACCGCCCGGTCCACTCATCTTCCGGGTGTTCAACGCCTGCCCGTTCGAACAGGTAAAGGTGGTCATCTTGGGGCAAGACCCCTATCCGATGCCGGGACTGTACGACGGCGTTTGTTTCTCCGTGCCGGAAGGTGTTCCCATTCCTGGTTCACTTGCCAACATTTTTCAAGAGATACACAATGATTTAGGTAAAGCGATCCCAACGTCCGGTAATCTGGATCGTTGGGTCGCACAAGGCGTATTATCCATGAACTCCGTGCTGACGGTGCGGGCCTATAAGACCGGCTCGCACCGGAATCGCGGCTGGGAGACTTTCACCGATGCCATCATCCGCAAGCTGAGCGACGAACGCGAGCACCTCGTCTTCATGCTTTGGGGTGCCTATGCAAAAGAGAAGTCCCACTTGATAGATACGCATAAACATCTTATCTTGACCGCCTCCCATCCCTCGCCTCGTTCTGCCGAGCATGGTTTCTTCGGTTGCCGTCATTTCAGCCGCGCCAATGCCTACCTGCAGGAATGGGGCATGAAGGGAATCGATTGGTAAGGAACAGAAAATTCACTCCATCAACACCACCACCGGATTATCCTCTTCTCCCACCTTGCGCAGGGCTTCGATGTCGGCGGGCAGGTCTTTGCGGTCGGCGTTATCGGCAAACCACTCGGCTACCTCGTATGCCGGCAGGTAGGCGGCAAACTCGCCCGACTCCGATACCGACTGTGGACGCACGGGCAGGAAGCCGTTCCGGTCGTCTACTATCTTATCTAAAGGAGAAACTATAACCGTTCCATCCGATTTGCGATAGCATACAAAGTAATATTTTATACTATCATAATCTCCATAGATACCTGTTGCACAATTGAACAATAAAACATCCTTACCTTCCAGAAAGTAATCTGTAAAAATAGCATTCTTTACCTCTTCATGCCGCTTTTCATAAGGCCAATCATATTTACCTAAATCGAGCACACGAATTGGTTGTGCTTTTTTATCTGTTGATACTTGGTAAATTGTATCGTTAAAAGCAATTTTAAAATACAACATTCCATCATGCTGCCAAAAACAATTGTCTCTTGGCATTGTAAAAAAACAACCTTCCTTATCTTTTATAACCAATGTAGGAATCCTTAATACAACAAGATGATCGATTCCGAACAAAGACCTTTCTTTTTCTCCAATATGTCCTTGCAATAACGTATCAACCCGTTCTATGTCTTCATTTCGAAACAATGCTATACGCACAGGAAGGCTATCTGTTGCAGGATAATAACCTGCTATCAATTCTGCATCTACATAATCAAATATGGCATTCACTGGAAATTCAGAAGGAGCAATTGGAGATTTCCAATGACGCTTATACTCTCCATCTACTCCGTAAACAACCATTTTATTATTCCAACCCGGCAGATAAAGTTCATTGGTATGGGGATTTATCCAACCACCCGATACGGGAGCATATCCAGTCGGGTCGTTACCTGCATGCCCGATAGTACGAATAAAACGCCCCGTTTGTTTATCGAAAACATGATAATCTTTATCTCTTACTCCAGATGTAACAATGATGTAATCATTCATTACTTGAACAGAAGGAAGTTCCCCTATTAATCCTTCATTTGTTGTTTCCAGCGGGACATAACACACTTTCTTAAAACAATCAGACATCTTTAATTCCGATTGTTTTTCAAAAGCATCCTCCAATGGAATAATTTCCAAATTTTCCGACTTTATTTGTGTTGTTCTTTCTTGCCCGCAAGCAATGCACAACAAGCAAATAATCGATATAAACCCATATACTAATTTCATATTCCTTATTTTTTATTCCATCAACACCACCACCGGATTATCTTCCTCGCCAACCTTGCGCAACGCTTCGATGTCGGCGGGCAGGTCTTTGCGGTCGGCGTTATCGGCAAACCACTCGGCTACCTCGTATGCCGGCAGGTAGGCGGCAAACTCGCCCGACTCCGATACCGACTGTGGACGCACGGGCAGGAAGCCGTTCAGGTCGTCTACTATCTGCTTCTCGGCAGAGGTAATCTTCACCGAACCGTCCGACTTGCGGTAGCAAGCGATGTAACTGTTTTTCATGTCGCCCATCGTACCATAAAACCCGACGGCGAAATTAATCAGCATCACGTCGTTCCCCTCTAAAATGCTTTCCGGATAAATTCCCTCCTTATGCTCCTCGTAACGCTCTTCATAAGGCCATGCGTGCTTACCCAAGCTGAGCACCCGCACAGGCTGCACGCCGTCGGTCGGCGAAACGCTGTAAATCGTGTCGTTGAAAACCATCTTCAGATAGAGATTCCCATCATGTCTCCAGAAACAATCATTACTCATCGAATAGACGTGCGTTTTCCCGCTCTTATCCGTAATTATCAAGGCTCCGGCCTTCATCACACTAATGCTGGCTATGTCCGTCGGCGTAAGGGGTAATTCGCCCAAGCGTTCTTTGAACAGCGTATCGACACGCACCGTTTCATCGCCTTTGAACAGCGCAATGCGGAGCGGCAGGCTGTCCGACGCCGGATAGTAGCCGACCACCTCGTCCGCACCAGCATAGTTATACAGCGCGATGGCCGGAAACCCGGTAGCGGCGATCGGCGCCTTCCAATGCCGCCGATACTTCCCGTCGGTCCCGTACATCACCCAACTATGGTTCCAACCCGGAAAGGCCAGCTCGTCCGTATGCGGGTTGCACCAACCACCGGAAACGGTCGAATAGCCCTGCGGGTCGTTCCCTACGTGCCCGATGCTGCGGATGAACCGCCCCGTCTGTTTGTCGAACAGGTGGCAATATTTATCTTCGGAAGTGACAACTATATATTGGTTCAATACCTGCACAGAGGTATATTTCCCCACGAGGCTGCTGTCCGTCGTCTCCAGCGGGACGTAGCGCACTTTCTTGAAACACTCCGACAGGTTCAGCCCCGCCTGTTCCGCAAACGCAGCTTCCATCGGGATGACGGTCAGCTCGCCCGTCTGTTGCGCAGGCTCGCCGCACGATACGAGCGCCAGCGCTGCCGACGCCATATACACGATTTCTTTCTTCATCTCTTTGTTCCTTGTTTTTTATCGTATTCTTTTTTGTTTGTTTCTGTTTTTTCCCGACGACAACCACTTTCCGGCAGGAAACGCCCCGTCGTCGCAGTCGACAACGCTTCTCCGGCCGGAAACGGGCTGTCGTCGCTGTCGACAACGCTTTTCCTGGCGGAGAAGGACTGTCGACGCTGTCGACAATGCTTTTCCTGACGGAGAAGGGCTGTCGACGCTGTCGACAACACTTTTCCTGACGGAGACGGACTGTCGACGACCATTGACGGCCTCTTTTCTGCGCCTACTCCTTCGTTGTTATCAGGATAACACCCCCTTTCGCTTTGGCGCCATACTTTGACTGCGTCACTTCGTCTTTCGCGATGGAAAAGGTCTGAATGCGATCGGCAGAAAGGTTTTCCAGCTCGGAATAAGGCACCTCTTTCCCGTCAACGAGGACAAGCGGCTCGGGCGAACCTGCCGGACGGTGGACGCGGAAAGGGTATTTCGCACGCCGAGCGGAAAGCGTGTCGGAGACGATACTTAGCGAATAGTCCGACGCATCCAAATCCAAACTCGAACGCACCGCGCCCCCAAACAGAAGCTGCGAACGGCTGAAAAGCGTATCCGGCTGGTTGATGAGCGATTTTTGCGTCGTCGTCATCGTCACTATCAGTCTTTGAGGGATAACCGTGTCGAAAGAGAGAGGGGTCTCCCCACGGGCTGCTGCCGAAAGAACAAAGAGCGACACAGCGCAGGCAGCGAACGGGAATAGAGTTCGTCGTTTCATGATGATTTGTTTCTTTTTACGCCCTAAAGATAGGCAAAAAGGACAGCCCGCAGACTATCCTTTTGTTTATTTAATACTTATCACACTGTTACTCGAGGGGACGGTCGTCCATCGGGTAACGGACTCCCCACT
>CALUTX010000203.1 GCA_944323815.1 uncultured Parabacteroides sp.
GTGCCCTGCTGAACAAGCCGGCCCTGATTCTGGCCGACGAGCCGACGGGCAATCTGGACCCGGAGACGAGCGGGCAAATCGTGCAGCTGCTTCACGATATTTGCCGCGAAGGGACGGCAGTCGTGATGACGACGCATAATTATATGTTGGTGCATAACTATCCGGCACGCATCGTAAAATGTGAGAATGCCTGCTTGAGTGATATCGGGGAATAAATTTTTGCGTAACTTTGCACACGCATTTTATGTGAAGAGAAACAACATATTAATAAGGAATAGAAAATGAAAGTTTTAAAGTTTGGCGGTACTTCTGTGGGATCAGCACAGAGAATGAAGGATGTAGCAAAACTGATTCAAGGTGAGCGTAACAGTATCGTATTGTCTGCCATGTCCGGAACGACCAACTCTTTGGTTGAAATTTCGGACTATTTGTATAAGAAGAACCCGGACGGGGCGAATGAGGTCATCAACAAACTGGCCCAGAAGTATTACGGGCATGTTGAGGAATTATACAGTACGAATGAGTACAAGCAGAAGGCCAAAGAACTGATTAAACAACATTTTGACCATATCCGCACGTTCACCAAGGACCTGTTCACGCTGTTTGAGGAGAAGGTCATTTTGGCACAGGGCGAACTGATTTCTTCCGGGATGATGAACCTGTACTTGAATGAATGTGGAATCAACGCTGTATTGATTCCTGCACTGGATTATATGCGGACAGACAAGAATGCGGAACCGGATCCGGTCTATATCAAAGAGAAGCTGCTCAAGTTGTTGGAGCAACATCCGGATGCCGACCTGTTTGTGACGCAAGGTTATATCTGCCGGAATGCATACGGAGAGATTGACAACCTGCAGCGGGGCGGAAGCGATTACAGTGCCTCTTTGATTGGCGCGGCCATCGGAGCAGAGGAGATTCAGATTTGGACGGATATTGACGGAATGCACAACAACGACCCGCGCTATGTACAGGGAACGACACCTGTCCGCCATCTGCACTTTGAAGAGGCTGCCGAGTTGGCTTATTTCGGGGCGAAGATTCTGCATCCGACTTGTATTCTTCCGGCCAAGTTGAATAACATCCCGGTTCGCCTGCTTAACACGATGCAGCCGGATGCTCCGGGAACCTTAATTTCCAATGAGACGGAGAAGGGAAAGATAAAAGCGGTCGCGGCCAAGGACAATATTACGGCAATCAAGATTAAGAGCGGTCGTATGTTGCTGGCTACGGGATTCCTGCGTAAAGTATTTGAGATATTTGAGAACTACCAGACGCCTATCGACATGGTGACCACTTCCGAAGTGGGTGTCTCCGTTACGATAGATAATCGCAAGCATCTGGAGGAGATTGTGGATGACTTGAAGAAATATGGGACGGTAACCGTAGATGAGGACATGGTGATTGTGTGTGTGGTAGGTGATTTGGAATGGGATAATGTCGGGTTTGAAGCTTGCATCGTCCAAGCGTTGAAAGATGTGCCGGTGCGCATGATTTCGTATGGCGGAAGTAATTACAATGTTTCGCTCTTGGTAAAAGCTTCCGACAAGCAACGTGCCTTGCAGGCCTTGAGCGATCACTTGTTTAATAAGAAGTAAATGAACCTGAAAGGAACATCTTTATTGCTTACGAAGATGTTCCTTTTTTGTTTCGATAGGGTACAAAAAAAGAAAGGTGACCTTCGCAGGGGACCTTCCTTCAACCAAAACCTTAACTATGAAAAAATTTACGTGTCACAAATATCGGTATTTATTTTCAATTACCAAGCAAATTTCAAAGAAAAATAAGTTTATGTTGAAAGGAATATTCCCCATAGAAAAGTTCAAGGCGCTGGAAACGCCTTTCTATTATTATGATGTGGAACTTTTGAAGCGGACGCTTGAGACCGTAAAGAAAGAATCCGGGAAATATGGTTATCATGTTCATTATGCCGTAAAGGCGAATGCTAATCCCCGTCTGTTGTCTATCATCGCAGGATACGGTTTGGGAGCAGATTGCGTGAGCGGCGGAGAGATTCAGGCCGCTTTGGATGCCGGTTTCCCTGCCTCTAAGATTGTTTATGCAGGAGTCGGGAAAGCGGATTGGGAGATTAATCTCGGATTGGACAACGATATTTTCTGTTTTAATGTCGAGTCGGCTGCCGAGCTGGAAATAGTGAATGAATTGGCTGCGGCAAAAAATAAAGTTGCCTCCATCGCATTGCGCATTAACCCGGAGGTAGACGCGCATACGCATGCCAAAATCACGACCGGAATGAAGGAAAACAAGTTTGGTATTAACTTGAGCCAGCTTGGGCAGGTATTGGACAGGTTGGGCGAGTTGCCACACGTGAAGCTGATAGGCATTCATTGCCATATCGGCTCTCAAATCACCGACATGGCCGCTTTCCGGGCGTTGGCTATACGGGTTAACGAAATACAGGAAGAGTTGGAAGCACGTGGTGTACAGGTTGAAAACCTGAATTTTGGCGGCGGATTGGGCATTGACTATTATCATCCGAACCATTTGCCGATACCGGCTTTTGACAACTACTTCGCCGTGTTTAACCAGTTGCTTCAGCTCCGTCCGGGACAGCAAGTACATTTTGAGCCGGGACGTTCGATTGTCGCCCAATGCGGTTCGCTTATCGCCAAAGTGCTTTATGTGAAGATTGGCGAAACCAAGAAGTTCTGTATTTTGGATGCCGGTTTTACGGAGTTGATTCGTCCGGCCATGTATGACGCCTATCACCGGATAGAGAATCTGAGCAGTGATGAAGAGGTGGAGGTCTATGACGTCGTTGGTCCCATCTGCGAGTCGTCGGATGTGTTTGGAAAGGATATGGAACTGAATCGTGCCCATCGGGGAGATTTGATTGCGCTTCGTTCGGCCGGTGCTTATGGGGAGGTGATGGCTTCACAGTATAATTGCCGCAAGTTGCCCAAAGCATTCTATTCGGACTGCTTGTAAACGCTGAAAGCCGTTTTTTCCCCTTATCCAACCCCTTGGAACGGTTCAAAAAGGAGTTTTAAGGCAATCCAACCCCTTGAATCACCTCAAAAAGGAATTGGGAGGCGATCCAAGGGGTTGAATCGCTTCAAAAAGGAGTTTTGAGGTCTTCCAACCCCTTGGATCGCTTCAAAAAGACTTTTTGAGCCGATTCAACTCCTTGAAAGGGTTCAAAAAAGATTTTTGAGTTGTAATTTGCCGTCTTGCAGGCGGAACCGTTCGTCATTGTCGAGCAGAAAACGGATGACGGTGATGCTTATCTCGGCGGGATAAGGCAGACGCAACGTCAGTTCCCGGATAGCGGTCGGAGAAGAGGCGGTCAATTCTTTTTCTAATTGCGTTCGGATTTGGTTGAATGTCTGATGGCTTAATCCGAACGGCTGTTTGGCGCGACAAATGTCGCAACAGCCACAAGTCGATGTTCCTTTTTCGCCGAAGTAATCCAGTAAAAAACGGCTGCGGCAAATATGGTGGCAGGAGATGTATTCGATAACCTTTTGAATACGCTGTTGAACTCTTTTGTCATGCGCTTTCTCGGCTGTGGAAGCATCCTTACCGAGTGTTTCATGCGCCTGTTGGAACTGTTTTTGCAGTTGGAGGCATTCGTTTGGGGCACACAGGGCGACTGCACTGGCCTTTTCCCCGTCCCGGCCGGCTCTTCCGGCTTCTTGAAAATATTCCTCCAACGAATGAGGCATATCGAGATGGACGACCAGACGGACATCCGCCTTGTCAATACCCATTCCGAACGCATTGGTCGCCACCATTACGCGGCAGGTGCCTTGTTTCCAGCGGGCTTGTCGGGCTGTTTTTTCTTCCCGTGTCAGTCCGGCATGGAAACTTTCCGCTGCGATGTGGTGATGTTGCAAGAAAAGCGCCGTTTCTTGCGTCTGTTCCCGGTTGCGGGTATAGATGATGGCTGTCCCGGGCACGCGGTTCAACCAACGTATCAAAGCTCCCCGCTTGTTTTCCGTCTGATAAACAATGTAGGCCAAGTTGGGACGGAAGAAACTGGTTTGTAACACGTTTTTCTTCCGGAAAAGCAATCGGTCTTGAATGTCGTCGGCTACGTCGGGCGTGGCCGTGGCTGTCAATGCCAATACAGGCACGTCCGGGATGCGTCGGCGCAAATCGGCTATCCGCAGGTAAGCCGGACGGAAATCATAGCCCCATTGCGAGATGCAGTGGCTTTCGTCGACGACAAGCAGGCAAACCGACATGGCTTGCAGCCTTTCCAAAAACAATGTGTTTTCAAGTCGTTCGGGTGAAAGATACAGGAACTTGTATTTCCGGGAGATGCATCGATTCAACTCACGGGCAATCTCCTCGCGGCTCATTTCCGAATGGACGGCCGTTGCCGGTATTCCGATTTGCCTTAACCGCTCCACCTGGTCGCGCATCAGCGCAATCAGCGGCGTGACAACCAGACAAACGCCCTCCATCGTCATAGCCGGCACTTGGAAGGTAATGGATTTTCCTCCGCCCGTAGGCATTAGCCCCAGCGTATCCTTTCCGTCGCAGACAGAGCGGATAATCGCTGCCTGCAACGGGCGGAACGCCGTAAATCCCCAATATTGTTTCAATATGTCAAGGTAAAGGTTCACTTGCCTTCTTTAGGTGTTGCTTTCTTTGATGTCTTTTATCATCAGTTGCAACGACGTATTTCCGTTGTATGTATTCTCTTCGATGGTGTAACAGATGTCGAACGGTTTCATCGCCTTGATGTGGTTGATATGCTGGTGCATACCGAAAGCGATGCCGTGAATCGGCGTGTTCGAGCGGTCGTCAATCAATTCCAGCTTGATGTGGTCTTGATCTTTACCCACCAGTTTGCTGGTTCCATAATCTTTGACACCGAGCGAACAGAAAACCGGTTTTTGGTTTTCCGGGCCGAACGGACTCATCCGTTTCAGTTCGTTCATGAATTGAGGCGTGATGTTGTGCAAGTCCAAAACGGCGTCGATGTCGATTTGCGGAATCATCTGTTCCGGGATGATTTCTTCTGCCGCCAGTTTCTGGAGGCGTTCGGTGAAAGCCGACAGGTTCTCCTCCTTGAGAGACAAC